>DATCBW010000080.1:0-5850 GCA_036511615.1 Verrucomicrobiia bacterium
CGAGCAAAATCTGGCCGTAGGAACTGGCGCGCGCGACGAGGCCGACGAGCTTGCTGGCGATGTTCCCGGAATTCAGGTCGGGAAAAATCAGCACGTTCGCGCGGCCCGCGACCTGGCTGTCATGCAACTTGCGCGTGGCGACTTCGGGAACGAGCGCGGCGTCCACCTGCAATTCGCCGTCGAAATCCGCCTCCAGAAACAGGTTCGCCGCCTTGCGTTTTGCCTGCGCGGTCGCCGCCTGGACTTTGCCAACAGACGGATGACCCGCGCTGCCTTTTGTCGAAAACGAAAGCAGCGCCACGCGCGGGCGCACGCCCATCATGTGCCGCGCGAGCCGCGCCGTGGAAACCGCGATGTCCGCGAGCTGCTCCACGTTGGGATCGGGAATCACACCGCAGTCTGCCATGAACAGCACGCCTTGCTCGCCGATGCGCGTGTTCTCCACTTCCATCACCATGCAGCTTGACGCCGTGTGGATGTCCGGCGCGACCCGGATGATCTGGAACAGCGGACGCAGCAGGCTGCTCGTGATGTGCGACGCGCCGGAGACCACGCCGTCGGCCTGGTGCATCGCCAGCATCATCGTGCCAAAATAATTCGGCTGCAGCATCGCCTCGCGCGCCTCGGTCGGGCGCAAACCTTTTTCACGACGCAACGAATGAAACCGTTTTGAAAAATTTTCCAGCTCATCGCTCGTCGCCGGATTGATGACGCGGATGCCTTCGATGGAAATGTTCAAGTCCCTTGCCAGCGCCTGCACTTTCGTCTGATCGCCGAGCAGGATGGGCACGCCGAGCCGCAACGCCAGAAACTGCCGCGCCGCCTGCAGGATGCGCGGTTCGTCGCCTTCGGGAAAAACAATCCGTTTGGGATGCCGCTGCAATTTTTCGATGACATTGCCGATGAAACGCATGGATTCAGTTTCAGGTTGAAGGTTGCCGGTTGCAAGTTCAGAAAATCATCCTCGCTCTCATGCTCATTCCCGTCCTCCAAGCTTCAGAATTGAACACGCATTGACTTGGACACGCCCGGACGCTAATTTCTTTCCTTCAATGCAGGAAATCATCGAGAAGCTGCTCATTTTGCAGGATCGCGACCGGAAAATTCTTCGTGTCACCCACGAACTCGCCCATATTACACCGGAACGCGAAAGTTTGCGCGCCAAGGCCGCCGCCACGCAATCGCAACTCGACACCGCCAAAACACGCGTCAAACAGATCGAATCCGAACGCAAACAACTGGATTTGGAAATCGAGGCGAAAAAAACGCAGATCGAGAAATACGCCAACCAGCAGTTGCAGACGCGCAAGAACGAGGAATACAAGGCGCTCGCCCACGAAATTGAAATGGCGAAGGAAATGATTTTCAAGATCGAGGACAAGGAAATCGTTTTGATGGAACAGGCCGAGGCCGCGCAAAAGGAAGTCGTCCGCGCGACGGCCGAGGCCGCCGCCGCGAAAAAACTGGTCGAGGAGCAGATCGGCCAGTTGAACACGCGCGAGGAAAATTTGAAGAAGGAACTCGCCGAGGTGCAGGGCGGACGCGCACAGTCGGCGGACGCCGTGGACGAATCCACGCGCAACCGTTACGAACGGATTTTCAAGAACAAGGGCGAGAACGTGGTGGTGGGCGTGGAGCACGGCGCGTGCGGCGGCTGCCACATGAAACTGCCGGCGCAGATTCTGGTCAGTTGCCAGTCGCAATCCGACATCGTGACCTGCCCGAACTGCGGGCGGATTTTGTATTTCACCCGCGACATGATTTTGACGGCGGCGGACTAAACATCACCGTGTCCGATAAACAAATTTGTTCTCGGAAAAAGTGGCTGGCGCGAAATAGCGTCTCGGTCGTGGGAAAAATCAGTAAATTTCTTTATGAAAATCTGTATTTCTTTCTTCTTAATTTTGGCTATCACCGTTGGTTTTTTAGCCGGATGTTGGTCTGCTAAACCAACCGATCAATCATTGAACAAATCAACTGTCGTCGGCCAAACTAATTCGCTTGATGATGACCTGTTTGCTCTTTTCAATAATTTGCAAACAACCAAACAGACAAATAATTTGAAGTTGCTAAACAATTACTTATTCGAGTCTCTCGCCTTGCATGACTCGGCAGATATTTCTATGACAGCTCAAATTTTGCAGGCATTGCGCGAAGGGCGAACAAATGAACTCATTAACGTTTTGGAAGGAAATTTGAACAGTGCAATAATGGCTTTTGGTTCAGATTATCGTAATGTTGATCGTTCAAAGCGGGATAAAGGTGAACTAAAGTCATTACAATTTGCTTACAATTATCGCACCAAATTTCCACATGATGATCCCAAATGGGAAAGCCGTATAACAAATGCGTTCAAATTGTTGGACGAGAACGCCAAGTAAATTAACTTGCCATTCTCCGCGTTTTCCCTATTTTCCATCCTGCCTGAACGCCGCGTGTGCGGATGTTCATTGAGGCTGAGAAAAAACAGTCAACAATCAACCTAACCCTTAACCTCCGTTGCCCCGGCAGCGTTCGTTAGTTAGGCAATGGAGTCTTCAAGTTTCCCGCAGTCGCGGGAGGCGAAAAGCTCCCGCAGTTCATCAAACAGTAAAATTATGCTCACCATGGAAGAGGCCCTGAAGCAGAGCGGCAAGTCGCTCGTGGCCCAGGGCGAAATTGTAAAAGGCAAAGTCATCGAAGTCCGTCCCAAGGAAGTCCTCGTGGACATCGGCTACAAAAGCGAGGGCGTCATTCCCACCAATGAATTTCAGGACCCCGCCGCCGTGAAGGTCGGCGACGAGATTGATGTCCTCATCGAGAAGCTCGAAAACAAGGAAGGCACCGTCGTCCTCTCGCACGAGAAGGCGGAGTTCAAAAAGAACTGGGAACGCATCCTCACGATTTGCAACGAAGGCGGCCGCGTCATCGGCAAGGTGAAGTCGGTCGTCAAAGGCGGCCTGGTCGTCAATGTCGGCGTGGAGGCGTTTTTGCCCGCGTCGCAACTGGACGTGATTACGCCGAAAAACCTCCAGTCCTTCGTCGGCAACAGCTACGAATTCAAGGTCGTCAAAATCAACCAGGACCGCCAGAACATCGTGCTGTCGCGCCGCGAATTGATCGAGGCCGAGCGCAACGAGAAGCGCGGCAAGCTGCTCGCGGAAATGACACCGGGCGACATCCGCAAGGGCACGGTCAAGAACATCACGGATTTCGGCGCGTTTATTGATTTGAACGGCCTCGACGGCCTGCTCCATATCACCGACATGAGCTGGGGCCGGCTCGGTCATCCGTCGGAAATTTTGAAGGTCGGCCAGGAAATTGACGTGGTCGTTCTCGACGTGAACAAGGAAAAGGAACGCGTCAGCCTCGGCCTCAAACAGAAGATGGCGAACCCTTGGGATCAGATCGAAACCAAATTTCCCATCGGCACCAAGGTCAAAGGCAAGGTCGTCAGCCTCGTGCCTTACGGCGCGTTTGTGCAGCTCGAACCCGGCGTGGAAGGCCTCGTCCACGTCACCGAACTTTCCTGGACCAAGCGCATCGCCAAGCCGAGCGACGTGCTCAAGCCGGATCAGGAAATCGAAGCGGTCGTCCTCGGCATCAACCGCGATGAGCAGAAAATTTCCCTCGGCATCCGCCAGTTGGAATCCAATCCGTGGGATGGCGCGGCGGCGAAATACACCGTCGGCACCAAGGTCAAGGGCCAGGTCCGCAACCTCACCAGCTACGGCGCGTTTGTCGAACTGGAAGAAGGCATTGACGGCATGATCCACGTTTCCGACATGTCGTGGACGCGCAAGATCAATCATCCGAGTGAAGTCATGAAGAAAGGCGACGTCGTCGAAGCCACCGTGCTCGAAGTGGACCGTCCGAACCAGCGCATCGCGCTCGGCATGAAACAGCTTGAAATTGATCCGTGGGAAAAAATCGAGACGCTTTACAAGGTCGGCGACCTCGTGCAGGGCAAAGTCACCAAGCTCGCGAGCTTCGGCGCGTTCGTCGGTTTGCAGCACGACATTGACGGCCTCGTCCACATCTCGCAGATCAGCGAGGAACGCGTGGACAAGATCAAGAACGTGCTCAAGGTCGGCCAGGACGTGAGCGCGCGCGTCGTCAAAATTGACAAGGGCGAACGCCGCATCGGCCTGTCCATCAAGGCCGCCAGCTACACCGACGAGCAGATCAAGGAAGAGCAGAAAATCCTCGACGCGCTCAAGCCCGGCGAAGATTTGGTTGCCTTGCAACACGCCTTCGACGCGCTCGACACCAGCGACAAGCAATAAACCAGCTTGCAAAAATTCAAACGGCGGACTGGCCACAGTCCGCCGTTTTTTTATTTCGTAATTCGGAGGGACGAATTCCACGAGTCCCTGAAATAATTTGGGACTCATATAACTCGTCCCTACGAAAATTATTTCAACAGCGATTTGCGCTGATAATGCAGAATCTTGAAATCGAATTCGTCCCGCAGCGTTGCCACCAGGTCAAACTTGTCCTCGAACGGCGGGAAAAATGCGTCGCCGCCCTCCACCTCGCGTTTCACCAGCGTCAGATAAAGATCGGAACAACGCGGCAATGCCTGTTCGTAAATCTGCGCGCCGCCGCCAATGAAAATGTCGTTCGGAAATTCTTCGGGATTCAACTTGTCCAGCGAATTGAAAATCAGGATTTCCGTCTCCTGCTTTTCGCCGAGCTTCGTAAAATGAAACTGGTAGGGCCGCTTCAAAAATTTCCCGCCGCGCCACTCGTGATACTGCCCGAAAATTTCCGGGTAACTTTTGATGAGCCGTTGCGGATGTTTCGTCAGCACCAGATTTTTGCGGTTCGGCAGCGGCCGGCCAAGGCTCTCGAACGTCCGGCGTCCCATCACGACGACATTGCCCATCGTCATTTTCTTGAACCACCTGAAATCCTCCGGCAGATGCCACGGGATTTTATTCCCCGCACCGATCACGCGGTTCAGCGACATCGCGGCGATGGCTTTGAAATGTTTCAATTGTTCAAAGATTTTTACTGTAGGTGCAGCAATCGCGGTTCAGTTTCTCCGGCCACCAAAATCACAACTGAATCAGAATTAATTTTGAGACATTTCACATTTACGATTTCTTTTTTGATTTTGATGCTTACAGTTTCGCCTTCGGCAGCTGTTTTGCCATTGATCGTAGCCAGCGGATTTGCGCCACCGGAAATCAATCCATTAAGTTTTAATCCCAAATCTGATTCAGGATTTTTTTGAACCAGAAGTGCTGGCCAATGACCAGATTCCATTTGTTGCGCCAGATTTTTTGCATCAACAATTTGTTCGGGGGAAATTTTCAAAGCCAAATGGTTCATTTCAACGCGGCCAACAATATCACCCCCATTGGCAAGAAGTGAAAGCCAGGCGTAAGCTTCTACCAAATTCGTCGAGCAACCGATTCCATTTTCCAACGCTTTGGCCATATTGCGCCACGCTTCTTTGTTTCGGTTGATCGCAGCTTGGTAAGTCCATTGCAAGCCTTCAACAGGTTTTGCTTGGATTTGTTGTTCATCTGGAATTCCAACTCGTCCGAAAGGAAGCAGATTGCCGAGCTGATATTGGCCTTCGATGGAATTTTGTTTTGCGGCGGCTTCATACCATTTCAGGGCATCAGCCGATTTGAAATTAGCCAAATAAGCGTCAGCCAGTTTGACCTGCGCGACAGAATCGCCTTGTTCAGCCTGAAGTTTAATTTGACCCAAATCATTAAAGCCTTGGCTAATAGTTCCGCGCAAGGCGGCGGTTTGTGCAAATGCGCCGACTGAAACTAGAGCGTATCTCATAAATAGGGCTTGTAATTTTTGCGGTTGATTTATAGATGGTTATGGATGGAACTGACCAACGAACAA
>DATCBW010000081.1:0-5148 GCA_036511615.1 Verrucomicrobiia bacterium
TTTGGGGAGGACATCCGTATCGGGCGGTTCGCTGGTTTTGATATGTTCATCCGCTCCAGTTTTGGTAATACCGCCGAACTCGTCCTGCGGGGTAAAAACAGTTACAGCAGCCGCGTTACCGATACGGCCTTGGGCACCATCCGTTCGCTGGAATCCGAGGTGCAGGGTTTTGAGGAACGGGCCGCGCGGCTGGAAACCGACATCCGCGATTCACGGAAACGCGGGGTCGAACTGGAAGCCAAGGTTGGCGCACCCTTCGAGAAGGAGGAACGGTATCATCACCTGGTCAAACGCCAGTCGGAAATTGAGGATCAACTTGACCTCACCAAGAATCAGGCTCCGAGCCAGGTGGATGCCGCTGCCACGGACGAGATCGAAGAAAAGATTTCAAAGCAACAAACCCAAACAAAAACAAACGGACAGAACCGAAGGGTTGTGGTTCGTGTTTGAAAGGAGTAGTAAAATGACTCTGCCTGAATCACCTAAAAACTCCTGCCCCAAGGACAATGTTTTGAACAAGCAGGAATCAATTGGAAAGGAAAATGGTTCTTTTCTCAACTCCATGAGAATGGCATTTAGCATAAAGGAGGTGGCAGAGATTTTGGGCGTCTCAGATAAAACTGTGCGTCGACTCATTAACCGAAAATTATTACGCCCTTCCCGCGCGCTCCGTCATCTTCTGATCCCCAAAAAAGAAATCGAGCGATTTCTTCAAGAGACTTGAGTTTCGTGGAATTTGCGTCCCAAACGCAACTCGAAACCTGCTGCCAGAAACGGTCAGATCACAAAGTCCGTCAGCTTATCTCTGAATCGTGCCGGACGCATTTTTTGCAATCGAAAAAAGCCCAAGGCGTCGGCATATTCCTCCTAACCTCCTCCTAACCGGCAGGAAAAATTGGCGGGTTTGAGAGTCCGTATGAGTCTAGTCAAAAAATCAAAATGCCATTGATTTCACAGATGATTGTCCAAATGAGGGCAGATGGTGGGAAATGGGTCTAAACGGCTGAATCTTTTTGCGAACGAGACGCTCTACCAACTGAGCTAAGACCCCATAAATCAAGGCAGAAAGTTATTTTCTTTTGGGCGGCACGGCAAGTTATTTCCAAAGCAAAACGGGCCGGCGTGCACACAGATTTTCGCCGGCCCGTCCGAACCGTCTTTCAACAGGAAAAACGGAGCGCCCGTTCTCATGGGCAGGGTCAACGTAGCCTGTCGTGTGCCACCCGCAAGCGGTTTTTGAAAAATCTTTTTATCCTGACGCCAAGGCGTATTCTAGCGCAAAGATTGAAACGGCGAATCCACTTTTTTGTCATCGGCCTGGTCGCGGCGCTGGTTTTGGGACAGCGCGCGGCGGCGGATTCGCCGTTCATCGTGGATTCATGGAACACCGCCGACGGTCTGCCGCAAAGCTCCGTCATCGCCCTGACCCAGACCCGCGACGGCTACCTCTGGCTCGGCACGCTCCACGGCCTCGTGCGTTTTGATGGGCATTCCTTCACGCGCTTCAACGTCAACAACACGCCGGGGCTGCCGGGCAACGGCGTCATTTTTCTGTTCGAGGACAGCCGGACCAATCTTTGGATCGGCACCGACAACGGCGGTCTGTGCGCGATGCAAAACGGCGTAATAAAAAAAATTGAAACCGGCGGCACGGCCGGAAAAATCACCAGCGCCTTTGAAGACAAGGCCGGCACGGTCTGGTTCAGCAACCCCGATGGAATGGTTTTGCGCTGGCAGCACGGCAAACTTGAATCGCGGACGGCGAACATCACCGACCAGTTTTCTCTGGAGCTTTTTTACCGGTCGGCGCATCTCCTCGTGCTGGGGAAAAACGACGTCACCTGGCAGTTGCAAGGCGGACGCGTTCTAAAATTCCGGGGTGGCCGTCTCGAAAAAGATTTTGGGGCCAGTCCGTGGACCTGTTCGCTGGTGCTGCAGTCATTCAAAACTTCCAGCGGTTACGTCGGGGCGGTCACGATTGATGCCAATGTGACCGCAGCCTGCGAGGATCGTGACGGTAACCTGGTCGTGGGCACGCACGGTGCCGGCGTCTATTGGTTCAACGCGGCGGGCGGCTGCAGCCATATCCTGACGGACAAGAGGCTGTCGCACGGAGTCGTGCTGTCACTCGGTTTCGACAATGATGGAAACTTGTGGGCGGGCACGGACGGCGACGGCATCGAGCGCATCAAGAAAAATTTGTTTGAAACCCCGCCTGAATTTTCCGGGGGAGTGGCAAAATCCGCTGCCGAAGACGCGCAAGGCGGCATTTGGGCGACCTTCAACAGCCGTGGTTTGACCTACCGCCTGACCAACTCGGTGCAGAATTTCGGCATCGGCACATATTCCAACGCCTGGTCGGTGCTGGTGGACGCCCGCCAGCAGGTCTGGGCGGGAACCCGCGGCGAAGGATTGTTCCGCTTCCGGTTCAATCGTTTCCAGCCGGAAGCCGCCGCCAATCAAATCGGCAAGCACATCTTCGCGCTTTTTCAGGGCCGTGACGGAAAACTTTGGGTCGGCGGGCAGAACGGCCTCGGCTGCTTTGACGGCCAGCGCTGGAAATTTTTTTCAACGGGCGAGGGACTGCCGCCCAACGCCGTCCGGGCCATCGCCGACGATGCCGGCGGAAATCTTTGGATCGGCACGGACGGCGGCGGCTTGTTTCTTTTGCGTGACGGGAAAATCTCCTCCGCGAACGCGCCGGCGAATGACATCTCCTGTCTGCTGGCGGATGTGGACGGTGCGTTGTGGACCGGCACTTTTGAACACGGTCTAGCGCGGTTTCAAAACGGACGCTGGACAACGTATTCGGCGCGCGACGGTCTGCCGGATGACATCGGATACCTGGTGGAAGATGATCTGAAAAATTTGTGGCTTGGTTCCTACGAAGGCTTGCAGCGGGTTTCCTTCACCAATGATGCCGACGGAACGGCGAAAATTCTTGGGTGCCGCACGTTCGGCAAATCCGACGGCCTGCCGGTGCAGGAATGTTCCGCCGGCGCGCAGCCCGCCGCCATCCGCGCCCGCGATGGCCGGCTTTGGCTGCCGACGATCGCCGGGCTGATTTCGGTTCAGCCCGGCGATCTGAAGCTGAACACCAATCCGCCGGTGGTCATCATCGAATCGGTCTGGGTGGATGACGTGCAGCAGAACACCAATCTCTTGAGCGCGGTCGGAAATGGTCCGGTCATTTTGACGCCGAAAAACGAGCAGTTGAAGATTCGTTTCACGGGACTGAATTTTTCCGCGCCCGACCGCGTCCGTTTCAAATACCTGCTGGAAGGCCATGACAAAAAATGGACGCCCTTGGGCGGCCTCCGCGAAGTGCTCATCCGCGCCGCCGATCTGCCGCCGGGAACCTTCACGTTCCGCGTCACGGCCTGCAACGAGGACGGCTTCTGGAACGAAACCGGCGCGACGCTCACCGTCACGGTCGAGCCGCCCTTCTGGCGCAAGCCGGGATTCATCGTCACGGCGATTTTGGTTTTCATCGGCACGCTGGCGGGAATCATTTATTTGATTTCAACCGCAAAGCTCAAGCGCCAGTTGCGCCACGCGCAGCAGAAGGAGCTGATTGAAAAAGAGCGCGCCCGCATCGCGCGCGATTTGCATGACCAGCTCGGCGCGAACCTCACGCAGGTCGCGCTGCTCGGCGAGATGGCCGAGGCGGACAAGGATTTGCCCGGCGAAGTCGGGCAGCACGCGCAGCAGATTTGCGAAACCGCGCGCGAGACGACGCGCTCGCTCGATGAAATTGTTTGGGCCGTCAATCCCGCCAACGACACGCTCGAAGGCCTTGTGAACTACGCCTGCAAATACGCGCAGGATTATTTCGCGCTGGCGGGCGTGAGCTACCGCGCCGAGATGCCGCCGCAATTGCCATCCGCGCCGATTCCGCCCGAAGTGCGCCACAATGTTTTCCTCGCATTCAAGGAGGCCGTCAACAACGTCGTGAAGCACGCGCACGCAAGCGAGGCGCGCGTGAAATTTCAGTTGGGACCGGAGCGATTTATTTTGAGTATCACCGACAACGGAATCGGCCTTGGTGATCCGTCCGAAAAACAATTGCGGAACGGCTTGAAAAATATGCGCAAGCGGCTCGCCGACGTGCGGGGTGAATTTGAGATTTCGCCCGGCGCGAACGGCGGAACCGTGGTGAAACTGACCGTGCCCGTAATCATGCAAACGTAAAAATGATTTGCTGCAAAATGTCTGTGCATTCTGCATTCTTGCTTCTGCCTTTTAGAAAATGGCCATTTCAGTTTCCATCGTCGAAGACAACGACAAGCTGCGCGCAACGCTTGCCAAGGTGATTGGCCGCGCGGACGGTTTTCGTTTTGCCAGCGATTACGCCAGCGCCGAGGACGCGCTAGCCGGTTTGCCGAAAGTGAAGCCCGAGGTCGTGCTCATGGACATCAACCTGCCCGGCATGAACGGCGTGGAATGTGTCCGCCAGTTGAAGGCGCTGCTGCCGGCGATGCAGGTGATGATGCTCACCGTTTATGAGGACACGGAAAACATCTTCAACGCGCTGACCGCCGGCGCGAGCGGCTATATGCTCAAACGCACGCCGGCCAAGGAACTGCTGGAAGCCATCCGCGACGTGCAGCGAGGTGGTTCGCCGATGACCGCGCACATCGCGCGCAAGGTTGTTTTGTCATTTCAAAAATCCGCCGGCCAGCAGCAGGCGGCCAATGAGTTGTCCGAACTGTCCGAGCGCGAACAACAGGTGCTCGACCTCCTCGCGCAGGGATTGATCTACAAGGAAATCGCGGACAAGCTGCAAATCAGCTACGAAACCGTCCACACCTACATCCGCCGGGTTTATGAAAAACTCCAGGTGCGCACGCGCACGGAGGCGGTGGCGAAATTTTTCCAAAGGTAGTCGGGGACGGCGATTCGGGGCCACGGGATTGTATCTTTCACAAACCCAACTTTAACTTCATTTTGAACGGCATTTTTCATCGGATTTTTTAAGCGCGGCGAGCGTTTTTGTGACACTTTTATACTAGAGCGTATCTCATAAATGCCGCAAGAGGATGATTACCGCCGCCAAATGAACAAAGCCTTGAAAATTCTCCGCGTGGTATTCATAACGGACCACCAGCCGGCGGAAGTGGAAGAGCCAGGCAAAGAGCCGCTCGATTT
>DATCBW010000082.1:0-4425 GCA_036511615.1 Verrucomicrobiia bacterium
CCTGCCGGTGTGGGAAATGCGCGACGGGCAGCGGCGCGTGGCCGGCTTGCTGGATGTCGGGCCGCTGCTGTATCGCGAAACTTTGGACGTGGAGACAACGGCCTCGGCTTACATGATTCCAGCGGTGTTTGTGAACGAAGGCATCCGGCTCGAGGTGGCGTTGCGTTTGATGCAGCGCGCCGGACAGCGCATGGCCATTGTGCTGTCGCGCGAGCGGGCAGAGGTTGGCATTGTGACCTTGAAGGACATTTTGAAAGTGATGTTCGGAGAAATGAAACTGTGAATAATCCTGTTCATGCTCATCCTCATCGTCATCCTCGAAACAAAAAAAAGAGGATGAGGATGACGATGAGCATGAGGACGAATTTGAAATGAACTGGCAAGCCGTCATTTTAATGGCGCTGAAAATCCTCGCCGTGCTGCTGCTGGTGATGCTGAACGGATTTTTTGTCGCGGCGGAACTGGCGATGGTCCGCATTCGCGATTCGCAGCTTGCCTCGCTCGCCGCGAAGGGCAATCGCCGCGCCAAAACCGCGCGGCACATTCTCGCGCACATTGACGCCTACATCGGCGCGACGCAGTTCGGCATCACGATGGTCAGCCTTGGCCTGGGCATGGCGGTCGAGCCGGTTTTTCATGATTTGCTGGAGCCGTTGTTTAATTTGGCCGGCATCGCCTCCGAACCGCTTCGACACAACATCGCGCTCGGCGTGGGATTTTTCACCAACTGCTACCTGCTCATCGTCGCGGGCGAACTGGTGCCGAAGGCCGTCGCCATCCGCCGCACGCTGCCGACGGCGTTGTGGACGGCCAGTCCGCTGGTCTGGTTTTACCGGCTGTCGTATCCGTTCATCTGGCTGTTGAGCCGTTCCTCGCAGTTGATTTTGAAATGGCTGGGCATCGGCGTGGACGAACTGCACGGCGCGCAATCGGAGGAGGAATTGCGCGTGATCCTCGCGGCGGCACAAGGTTCGCCCGGCCGGCGCAACTTGATTTTGAACGCGCTGGATCTGCGTCATCGCTCCGCGCGCGAAGTCATGCGCCCGCGCAACGAAGTCACGGTGTTCGATTCCGCCGCGACGATCGCGGAGTGCATTGCCATCGCCGAAAAAACGCGCTACTCGCGTTTTCCCATCTGCGACGACGGTGACCCGGACAAGGCGCGTGGCGTGGTTCACATCAAGGATCTTTATGCGTCGCGCGACAAGGCGCGGACGGCGGCGGATTTACTGCCGCTGGCGCAAAAACTGATCTGCGTGCCGGAGACGGCGCGGCTGGAAAAATTGCTGCAACGGTTCCTCGAAAAAAAATCGCACTTCGCGTTCGTCGTGGACGAATTCGGCGGCACGCTGGGCATCGTCACTTTGGAGAATGTCATCGAGGCGCTGGTCGGGCAGATTCAAGACGAGTTTGACGCCGAAGCGACGCAGTTCATCCGCCGGAGCGAAAATCTCTGGGAAGTTTCCGGCACGCTGCCGTTGCATGACTTGGAAAACATCATCGGTTTTGTGCAGCACGACGAAAGCATCGCCACGGCGAGCGGCTGGGTGACGCAGCAGCTTGGAGGATTTCCGAAGGCGGACGATTCGTTTGTCGTCGGCGATTATGAATTGCGCGTGGAAGAGATGGACGGCCCGCGCGTGGCAAAATTGAAAATCACGCGGCTGAAATCTTCCGAGAGTGCCACTACCATTTTGCGCCGCGAACGGCAAAAACCGCAGTGATGGCGGCAATGGCCGCGTCCGCTCCGACCGGCCACCAAAGTCCGGCCCTGGCCGAACCGACGTGAACATCCCGCAGGAGGCGTTTATTGAAGTGTTGAAGGCGTAATCCGAATTCATTCGGCTCACGGAATTTCAAGCTGGCGGAATTCTCCCGGCTTAATCGCGGTGATTGCCGCTTGGATCAAAACCGCCGCCGCTTCAATCCGGTGAAGTTTGTTCGTGGAAAGTTCCAGAATTGCGATGCTGCGGCCGGAAAGATTTTGCTGGTAGCGCAGATTTTGATCTGAAGTGATGAACAGATCGAATCCGCCTTCCGCCAGTTGAAGCAGCCTGCCGTTTTTGATTCCACCCCAGCCTTGCTGCTGCGCCGTCCGGCATTCATGGCCGGTGAGCAACCGGTGCATCGGCCACGGCACGCACTCGTCCAGCAGGATTTTCATGCCGCGACCGGCTCAAGCAGCGCCAATTCCGAGCGTTCCAAAATCCGGCAGGCCATTTCGCGGGTCACGGAAGGGAAACATTCCAGAAATTCGTCGAGGGAATAATCGTCTTCGAGATACTCGAAAAGCGTTTTGACCGGCACGCGCGTCCCGCGGAAAACGGGTGTGCCGCCCAGAATATCCGGGTCAACCGTGATCAAGTCGTTCGCGCTCACGAGGACAAGATAACACACCGCAAACTTGACCGGCAAGTATTGTCTGGCGACCGGCAACCTGAACATTCCGCAGGAGGCGTTTATTGCCTGTCGCGCAGAAGCTTTGCGAAGGCGGAAAGTGTTGAAGGCGGAGCGGGCGGTTGCACGACGGCGCGGAAGGATTGTTTCAATATTTGGAACCGCCGCTCACCGCAGAAAAAACTTCCGCACAATCTCGCGTGGCGTGGCGATGACCGGCGCGACCACATCAAACGCCTGCAATTCCAAGGTCAGCCGCTCGAAGTCAATCCCGCGCAAATGTGCGTCGCTCGTCAGCAGCATCGCACAACCCAGCAGGGCCGATTCGGCGAGCACCAGCGAATCGTTGACTTCCTCATCCGGCAGCAGGCCGCGCCCGCGAACCCGCTCCGCGATGCGTTCGGCGATGCCGTGGCTGACGGCGATGAGGCTGGCGGGAACCATCTGCCAGGACTGGCTGGATTGGATGGCCTTCCGGGCCGGCTGGCGCTTCGCCGCGTCCCCGCGCAAAGCCCAGTTCACCAGTTCCTGCTGGACGGTGGGCGGCATCAGAAAACGCGCGTCGTGAAGCCGCCCGCGAATGACGGCAACGGCGTCCACCACGTCATCCAAACCGTCCGCCAGGTCGAACAGGACGTTGGCGTCAACGGCGATGAGTTGTGGCCGGTAGGGGCTGGCCGCCATAATAGAGTTTTAGAAATTCCCCGCCGAGCTTTTCGCGTTCCGCGTCCGACAGCTTGTTGCACTCCGCGCGCATCTTTGCGCCGAGGAGGGTGCCGGGCGACGTTTTTTCAACCGATGGTTTTTTCCGCTTCACGCCTTTACCTTAACAGCAACCGGCGAAGTTTCAAATCCGAAAAATGGCCCGCTGCTGCAACCCGCCTGACCCGGACGCGGCGGAAAATTATTTTCCGCCGCCGGCAATCAGGGGTGCGTCAAACGGAAAAACTTGCGGGGCGCGGGAACTGTTTAGCCGCGAATGACACGAAAAAATGGAAAGAAAAAAGCCGCCCCGGTTTCCCGGAGCGGCTTGGTTGTCATTTCCGCCAATTTGTTTTACTGCACCACGGTGCGGAAGTATCGTGTCAAGACTTGGGACCCCTTTATGGCAGGTCACGGTTCCGAAATACGGAAAAAGCGATGCGGCGGTGCAGCCGTTACTGGCACCTGAAACTGATACAGGGAGCCGCTGCCAATAGTGTTGGTGTAAAAGACCCAGTTGGTCGTGGTCAGGTCATCGTTTCCTTCCACGGTGTAGCTCTGGCCGCTGGCGGTTGGAAACTGGAAGGAGAAACTGCTGCCAGCCAGTTGTGGGGCGAGGATTTCTACCGGCACGGCACTGGATACCAGCAAGAAGACGCCACTGTTGCTATAGGTGACGGAGATGCCCGCCGGCAAGGTCACGCTGCTGAAAACACCGCTCTGGCCGGAGGAGGATATGATTTGAAATAGACTGCCATTGGTCGGGGCAAAGGTTCCACCCACGCTCACGCGTAGAGGACCATCCAAGGCTGCGCTATCAGCCAGGTTCAGCCGGGCGAAGTTGGTCAGGTTGTTGAGATTGAAGTTCAAAGTGCCGCCCAGCAGGTTGTAAGCGCCCGTCAGGCTTACAATACCGGCCTGCATATCCAGTGTGCCGGTGTTGGTGAAGGTGACGCCGAACTGACTGGTGCCGCCGCTCGTCCCGGATTTTCGAACTGTGCCAAAGTTGTTAAAGACCATGCCGTTGCCGGCAACATTTACGCCAAGCACTCCGTCACCCTGCACATTCCATAATCCATAATTATAGATCAAGGTGCCAGGGCTGCTGCCACCACCCAACAGGTTATCGCTGCTCCAATTCACCGTGCCAAAATTGGTGATGACACAATTAGGCAGATCGTGAGCATTGCCTCCACTACCGTAGAACACAATATTCACCACGCTGTTGCTGGCAATGGTAACCGCCCCGCCCCATGACCCCGAAAGCCAGGTGAAACCGCCATGGATTACATTCAGGTTGGTAAGCGTGGCACCGTTCAGAATGAA
>DATCBW010000083.1:0-21095 GCA_036511615.1 Verrucomicrobiia bacterium
CCAGAGGCTTCTGGGCGCTCATCGTCACGCAGTTCCAGGGCGCGTTCAGCGACAACGTGGTGAAAAACTTGGTCGTCTTCGTCGCGCTGTTCGGCAGCAGCATGACGCTCGCCGAAAAAAACAGCTACGGCGAATCCATCGGGGCGCTGTTTGCGCTGCCCTTCATTTTATTTTCCATGGCGGGCGGGTTTCTGGCCGACCGTTTCAGCAAACGCTCCGTGATGCTCGGCGTGAAGACTTTCGAGCTGTTCATCATGTCGCTGGTGTTCGCGGGGCTATGGACGTGGAACAAAAATCTGCTGCTGGCCAGCGTGTTTCTCATGGGCACGCACAGCGCGGTTTTCGGCCCGTGCAAATACGGGTCGCTGCCGGAACTGCTGCCGGAACGAAAACTTTCCTGGGGCAACGGCGTTCTCGAATTCGGCACGAACGTGGCCATCATCCTCGGCATCGCCGCCGCCTCGGTGATGGCGAAGGAATTCCACGGTCGCCAATGGCTGTCCGGCGTGGTGCTCATTGCGCTGGCGGTGGTTGGATTCTTCGCGTGTCTGGGCATCACCAAAATTCCGGCGGCGGATTCGCGGAAGAAATTTGAACCCAATTTCCCGGCGGAAATCTGGCGGCGGGTCCGCGCCATGCGCGGCGACCGTCCGCTCTGGCTCGCTTTGTGCGGCAGCACCTATTTCACCTTTCTCGGAATGTTGCTGCTGCTGAACCTTTTTTTCTACGGCGCGGAAACGCTGCACGTCGCCGAACTGCACATCGGCTTTTTAAGCATCGCGCTGGCACTGGGCATTGGCCTGGGCAGCGTGGCGGCGGGATATTTGTCCGGCGGCAAAATTGAATACGGACTGGTGCCGCTGGGCGCGTTCGGCCTTTCCATTTTTTCCGCGTGGCTGTCGCGGCCATCGGTGACGCTGAACCAGTCCTATGTTTTGCTGGCGCTGCTCGGCTTTGCGGGCGGATTCTTCATCGTGCCGGTGGCCGCGCTCTTGCAGCATCGCCCCGGCCGCGAAATCAAAGGCCAGGTGCAGGCCACCGCCAACTGGTTCGCCTTCGTCGGCGTGTTCGCCGCGTCCGGCGCGCACTGGCTGCTCGCGCAAAAGCTGCAACTGTCGCCGCGCGGCATTTTTCTGGTCGGCGGGGTGATGACTTTTATCGGCGCGATTTACGTTTTGTGGCTGCTGCCCGAGGCGCTGCTGCGTTTCGTCCTGTGGTGCGCGACCAACACGATTTACAAAATTCGCGTCATTGGGCGCGACAACATTCCGGCCAAGGGCGGCGCGCTGTTCGTGTGCAACCATCTTTCGTTCGCCGACGCGCTGCTGGTCATCGCCTCCACCGACCGGCCCATCCGTTTTTTGATGTTCAAAGGCATTTACGAACAGCGCTGGGTCAAGCCGTTCGCCAAAATTCTCCGCGTAATTCCGGTCTCGTCCGAACAGCGTCCGCGCGAACTGATTCACTCGTTGCAGGCCGCCAGCGACGCCATCAAAAACGGCGAGGTCGTCTGCATTTTTGCCGAAGGGCAGATCACGCGCATCGGGCAACTGCTGCAATTCCGGCGCGGCTTCGAGCGCATCATGAAAGGCGTGGACGCGCCGATCATTCCTGTCGCGCTCGACGGCGTGATTGGCAGCCCGACGAGCTTCGTTCGCGGACGCATGGTTCGCCGGTTTCCGAATCATCTGCCTCACCCGATTACGGTCAGTTTCGGCGCGTCGTTGCCGCCGACCACGCCGGCCATCGAAGTTCGCGAAGCCGTGCAAAACCTGATCGCCGACGCGTGGCAGTTCCGCCGTGCGCGGATGGAGCCGCTGCCGCGCAATTTTGTCCGTTGCGCCCGCCGTCATCCGCGCCGTTTCTGCATGGGCGACGCGACCAGTGGCAAAATCAATTTCGGCAGCGCGCTCGTGAAAACCATTTTTCTCGCGCGCCGGTTGAAGAAAGTCTGGGCGGGGCAGGGGATGGTCGGGATTTTTCTGCCGCCAAGTGTGCCGGGCGCGCTGGTGAATCACGCCGCGTTTCTTTGCGGCAAGGTGCCGGTGAATTTGAATTACACGCTGTCCGAGACAACCATTGCCCATTGCGTGGAGCAGTGCGAAATCAAAACCGTCATCACGTCGCGGAAATTTTTGGAGAAGATCAAACTCACTCCGCCGGGAGAATTGATTTATCTCGAAGATGTCGCCGCCAAACCGCCGGCGGCGGAAAAAATCACCGCGTTCCTGCTGGCGAAATTCGCGCCTTTCGTCCTGCTGAAAAAAATCGCCGGACGCGAAAAGGAAGTGGCGCTCGACGATCTGGCCACCGTGATTTTTTCCAGTGGCAGCACCGGCGAACCGAAGGGCGTCATGCTGACGCATTACAACATCCTCTCCAACATCCGGCAGATGGAGAACATCCTGAACTTCACGCATCGCGACCGGTTTCTTGGCATCCTGCCGTTTTTTCATTCGTTCGGGTTCACCGTCACGCTTTGCCTGCCCGCCGCGCTTGGAGCCGGCGTCGTTTTCCACGCCAATCCGCTGGATGCCAAAGCCGTCGGCACGCTCGTCCGCGAAAACGCCGTCACGCTGCTCATGGCCACGCCGACGTTTCTGCAACTTTACATGCGCGGCGTGCCGTCGGAAGATTTCGGCAGCCTGCAGCTCGTCATCACCGGCGCGGAAAAATTGCCGGAACGGCTCGCGTTTGCTTTTGAGGAATATTTTGGCATCCGCCCGATGGAAGGCTACGGCACGACGGAATGTGGCCCGGCGGTGGCGGTCAACATGATGGATTTTCGCGCCGCCGGTTTTCATCAGGTCGGCGGCAAGCGCGGAAAAATCGGACGCGCGCTGCCCGGCATGATGGTGCGCATCGCCGAGTCGGAAAATCCGTGGAGCGGAAAAAAAATTCCCGTCGGCGAGCCGGGAATGTTGCTCGTGCGCGGGCCGAACATCATGCTCGGCTATCTCGGCCAGCCGGAAAGAACGGCGGACGTTTTGCGGCACGGCTGGTATTGCACCGGCGACGTGGCGATGCTCGACGAGGACGGTTTCCTGCAAATCACCGGACGCTTGAGCCGCTTCAGCAAGATTGGCGGCGAGATGGTTCCGCATCTGAAGATCGAGGAAAAATTGCAGGAGATGTCGGGCGTGACGGAGATTGCGTTCGTGATTACCAGCGTGCCCGATGAAAAGAAGGGCGAACGGCTCGTCGTGTTGCACCGGCTGTCGGAAAACGATCTAAAGTCGTGCCTTGAAAAATTTGCCGCGTGCGATTTGCCGAATTTGTGGAAGCCGAAAGCCGACGCCTTTTATCGCGTGGAGCAGTTTCCACTGCTGGGAACCGGCAAACTGGATTTGCGCGGCGTTAAAGAAACCGCCGTCCGGCTCGCGGGCTGACAAAGTTTTAAGCTCAATAAGCTTTGCAACCTATCCTCAATATTAGGCCGCTTGGTGTCTGCTAACTCTGAAATTATCTGTCCTTTCTGGCCAAGGTTCGTCATAAGTAAAACCCTCCAACATACTGACAACTCCGTCACGGATGAAAAGCACAAAACCTGCGCCATGCTGCAAACTCGAAAACTCTGCGCCGACATCACTAATCTCCATGCTCGCCAAATCGCGCCTGACAGGAGCATCTGCCGACACGCTGAAATCGGTAAAGAATCCAACGCCGGTAAACTCTCGCTTGGCAACCGCCGCGTGTGCCAACTGCTGCCGAACTGTCTCGAATGGCTCGCCGGTCTTGTCGAGCATCATATCAAGGACTGCCTTCTCAAGTGGTGTGAGCATAGTCGAGCGGCCTAACTGTGGTCATACGATAACGGGTCGCATATCGTTTTCATGGAAATAAGCCTGCATTGGGTCTGAAAACTTGTCGAGAAAATTTCTTTGGCGATGAAGCCGGGGGATTCGTTTGCAAAAAGGCTGCAAAGATTTTGACTGCCCATTTCCACTGATCTGCGGTCTGATGTTTTCATCCATGTTCATCTGTGCTAATCCGGGATTGATAAATAAAATGCCGTTCACTTTTCCGGTTTCAGGGCGTCCAACATTTGCTGATCCAACTGGCAGTTCTCAAGTTGCACTGCTTTGAGAAAGTCACGGAGGCCGGTGTCAGCCTGCGCGGGTTGCGGTTTCCGCCCGAACAGCGAACCAATCCAGTTTATCACTGGCTGCCAGCCGGGCGGAATTTTTACTGTGACCAAACCGGGACCTCCCGTGGCTGTTTTTTTCCAAGTCCAAAATGACCAGCCGCTGAAACTGTTTTCCGGCGACTCAAACATTTCGACCGTTGTGTGAATCATCGCATAATTATTCTCGCCGAACTCGCCGCACCACATCGGCACGTTCTGGCTGGTTGACAACGCCCGGTATTGCGCGAGCCGCGATGCGCGGTCATCGCCAAACCAATTGTAGAGGTGGAAGCTGTAGGCCAGGTTGTTGGTCAACGGCTGCGCGAACATCGAAAAATCGGTCGCCAGCTTGTTGCCCTCGAGAATGATCAGATGCTGTGTGTCCACGGCGCGGACTGCCGCGATGATGCGCTGGTATAAATCCACCAGTGCCCCGCCGTCGGGCGCCGCCGGCTCGTTGATCAAATCATAGCCGGCCACAATTGTGCGGCTGCGGTATCGTTGCGCGACTTTCTGCCACAACGCGACGGTCAGTGTTTGGTTGCTGGTCGAATTCCAGAGCCGCTCGCGGGCCACGCCCGGATCGCAGGTGAACCAGCCAGACTGGCCGCCGGGCGCGGCGTGCAAATCCAGCACCACATACAGCCGGTGTTTTTCGCAGTTGTCAACCAACTGATCCAGCACCCGCCAGCCGGCGTCATTCTGCGGCAGACGCCAGTTGATCGGCACGCGCACGGAATTGAAACCCAGGGCCGCGATTTTCGCCAGGTCAGCCTCGGAAATAAAATTCGTATAAATCCCGCTGCGAAACCGTGCGGTTTCCTCGCGACCGACCAAGTCCGTCAGTTTGTTTTCAATGGCGGTTTGCGAGGTGAAACCCTTCCCGAAAATCCAGCCTTCCCACAGCAGCCAGCCACCCAGGTTCACGCCGCGCAATTGCAGCGGCCGGCCTTGCGCATCCACGATTTGGCGGCCCGATTGATGAACCATCTGGTTCGTTGTGCCTCCCGCCAACGCGTGGACGGCAAAAAAAATCAGTGCGGCCAGTTGCCAGAGTATTTTCATTTGGTTTGCTATGGCGCTCAAAGATTTATGAACTCTGCCTGAATGCCATTCTTGTCGCAATGCAAAACGGCCAAGCTGCGTTCCGAGCCGAGCTTCGGCTTGCCTGCGTAGCCCGGATTGAAAAATAAAACGCCGTTCATCGTCTCGCAAAATTTCTTGTGCGTGTGACCAAACACGACGGCGTCCGGGCGGTCGAGCCGGATGCGGGCCTCAACTTTTTCCGACAGCGCCCACGGATTGACGATGTGATGGATGAGAAATTTCTTGTCCGCGAGCACGACCACTTCGGTTTCCTTGAACGGGAGGCCAACGTCTGTGTTGCCGAGAACAACGGTGACGGGCGCGATGAATTTCAATTCGAGTTCAATCGTCGGGTCGCCGATGTCGCCGGCGTGCAGGATGCGATCCACGCCCGCGAAAACTTTTTTCACGCGCGGGTCGAGAAAGCCATGCGTATCGGAAATGACGCCAATACGAAGTGATGAGTTATGAGTGGCGAGTGATGAGCGGGCATTGTCACGCGTCTGGATTAATTTCGGGTCGCTCATCACTTGTTGATTTTGTTGCTCGTCACCTGTCACTCATCACTCATCACTTTTCTTCACGCCTTGGCTTCCTCCGGTTTGCTTTCCGGTTCCGCCCCGGTTTCATTCTCCGATTTCGGCTCGCGTGCGCCGGCGGTTTTGTCGGCGGCCGATTCCGCCGTCAGTTTTTCGGCGGCGGCAAACAGGGCAGTGAACAGCCCGCCGCTCAACAGCGTGTTGCGAAAAAATTCCCAAGTGGAAGGATAGCCGGCGTGGCCTTTAGTCAGCGCAATGATCCAGCCCGCAAGATTTTTGGTGTATTCAAGATTGTGAAACGGATTGAACAGCCACGACGCCGTGTTGGTGATGAGATAAAACAGAACCGCGCCCAGCAGCCCGCCGCCGACCAGCTTGAGCAATGACCTTTGCGTTTTGAAACCGCGCCCGAGAAGAATCAGGACGGCGTAAGCCGCGTAGTTGAAGGCGAGGTTGGCGAGGTTGGCCGCGCTCCATACGTCATCCGTCGCGCCGCTGAACTGGTAGTAAAAATTCAAGCCGAGGTCCGTCGCCAGCATCACGCCCAGCGTCAGCCACCAAGCTTTGGCTCCGCGAAAATACACGCCCGCGCAGAACGCGAACGCATACGCCACGCTGAAATTCAGCGGCATCAAACCGGGAATCCGCGAGAGCGCGAACACCGCGATGAAGATGGCCGGCAAAATGATTTTGCTTTTCACGGCGGACAATTTAGCGCGAGACGCCCCCGGATTCCAATTCCGTTTGGAGGTTTTTTGCGGCGGAATCAGGGGGAAGCTTATGACGCCATCTTCAAACCGGAGGCGGCCGGGGCCGCCGGCTTTTTCGCGCTCAATAGCTTTTGGATGGCCGCCAGCAATTTGTCCCGGTCCAGCGGCTTGGTGAAAAACGCCGCCGCCCCGGCGGCCAGGGCGCGCGCTTCGGATTTGGCCGGCTCGTCGCTGGAGATGATGATGACGGGGGTGTCTTTGGCCTCCTCCATCCGGTGCAGCCAGTTGATCGCCCAGAAGCCGTCGCGCGTCTCGCTGCTGACGGAAAAGTCGTCGGGGAAATTTATGTCGAGCAGGATCACGTCCGGCTTTTCGTGACGCACGACGGTCAAAGCCTCGGTGACGTCGCCGGACATCAAAACTTTGAAGCCCTAGTCACGGAATTGAAAATAGACCGAGCGCTGGATGATTGGGTTGTCGTCAATCACCAGGATTTTGGCGGGTGGGACTGCCGCGTCAGGCTTCATGATTTCAAGCATACCACATTGCTCCGGCAAATCCAAAGGCGGTTTTGAAAGATCATTCGGACCATCAGAAACAAAAAATCGTCATTTTTTTCGGGCCGTGCGCGCCGAGAACGAGAATGCGTTCAATGTCGCCCGTGCGGCTGGGGCCGGTGATGAAGGAAATCATGCTCGGAAAATTCCCGGCGTATTTCTGCTGCAACAATTCAAACGCGGCGGGCAGATCGGCGACAAGCTGTTCGCGCCGCGCGAGCACGACGTGATGCGGCGGCAGCACGGACAACGCGCGTCCGCCCGCACTGCGGTTCGTCACCAGCACGCTGCCGGTCTGCGCGACGAGCGCGTCACATTCGCTGATGCCCACGTCGCACATTTCAAGTTCGATAATGTCGTAATTTTTATCCATGAAACAAATCGGCAAATCGAGTGAGCCGGAAACTGAATCTATCAATTCGCCGCGATGACTCGCGATGCGTTTCCAATTTTCGGCGGCGGAAATTTTAGCGAGCGCGGCTTTCAATTCATCGCGGCTGGTGAACAATTGAAAATCCGCCTTCAACTCGGCGGCGTTTTTCTGAAACAACGCAAGTTGTTCTTCAAAAGTTTCGCCGACTTTTGGCAACCATTGGCGCGGGGTCGAAACAGTTTTTGCAGAAGTGGGCAAATGCGTTTCGCCATGCGAGCCGGGCAGGGGAGCCGCAACTTTTAACGCTTCGCGCACGCGCGCCAGAATTTTTTCGCGCTCGGTCATTTCCGTTTCCTCCACCAATCCTTGAATGTTTCCGGCGCGATTTCCGGCAGGTCGCGCGTTTGCGTCCAGTGATAGCCGGGGTCGAGCCGCGTGCCTTTGACGAGTTTTTGCAACGGCTGCGTGAGGCGCGCGAATTTTTTTGCGAACGCCCAGAGCTTCGGATGATTCGCCAGTTGCACGAACGATTTGAATCCGATCTGTTCCTTGAACGTCGGCTGTTGCGCGGCGGCGTTGCGACGGTTTTGCAACAGGTGATGATGCAAATCAATTTTCACCGGACACGCCTCGGTGCACGCGCCGCAGAGTGAACTCGCGTTGGAAAGATGTTTCCAATCCTGCAAGCCGCGCAGGTGCGGCGTGATGACCGAACCGATCGGGCCGCTGTAAACCGTGCCGTAAGTGTGGCCGCCGATGTTTTTAAAAATCGGGCAGGCGTTCAGGCACGCGCCGCAGCGGATACAGTGCAGCGCGTCGCGTTGCTCGGCGTCGGCGAGCAGTTCGGTGCGATGATTATCGAGCAGCACGACATGCCATTCCTCCGGGCCGTCGCTTTCGCCGGGCTGGCGCGGGCCGCCATACATCGTGTTGTAACACGTCAACGGCTGGCCCGTTCCCGCCGTCGCGAGCATCGGCAGAAACAGCGCGAGGTCGCCCAGCTTCGGCAGAATTTTTTCAATGCCGAGCAATGAAATCATCGTCTTCGGCAGCGCGGCGGTGAGGCGCGCGTTGCCTTCGTTTTCCGTGATGGAAATCATGCCGGTCTCGGCGATGGCGAAGTTCGCGCCGGTAATGCCGATGTCCGCCGTGAGAAATTTTTTGCGCAACGCGCGCCGCGCGATCATCGTGAGTTCCTCGGGATCGTTCGTCGGCGCGCTGCCGAGTTCGCGCTGGAACAACTCGCTGATCTCGCCGCGCGTCAGATGCATCGAGGGAAACACGATGTGATACGGCGCTTCGTGGCGAAGCTGGACGATGAATTCGCCGAGGTCATTTTCCACGACGTTGAGGCCGGCGTGTTCGAACGCGTCGTTGAGATGAATTTCCTCGGCGGTCATCGCCTTGGACTTGATGACGGACTTCGCTTTTTTGTCGCGGACAATCTGCAAAATGATTTCGCGCGCCTGCGCCGCCGTGCTTGCCCAATGCACTTTCGTCCCGCGCGCCTCGATTTTCGCGGTGAACTCGACGAGATATTTGTCCAGATGATTGAGCGCGTCCCATTTCGTCTCGGCGGCGAGCTGGCGCGCGGATTCCCAGCTTTGAAACGACGCCTTGCGCTTGTCGCGGGCGATCTCGTAATTGCCCAGCGCCGCGCGGATGATCTTGCGATGGCGCAAATCGCCCGCCATCACGCGCGCGTCTTTCAGAAATTTTGCGACAAAAGTCATGCGGAAAAAATTTTAACCACGGATGGACACGAATGGACACAGATTAAACACGAATGAAAATTAAGGCAATAAAACGAACGCAGATTGACGCTGATAGAATTTCCGAGCAAACTTCGCGCATGGCAAACAGCAATCTTACAAATGCCAAAAGGGCAACGAACGACGAGTTTTACACTCAATACGCCGATATACAGAAGGAGATTGAAGCGTATCTAGAATTTGACGCCGCCGTATTTCGCGGCAAGGTGGTTTATTGCAACTGCGACGATCCGTATGAGAGCAATTTTTTCCGCTATTTTGTGCTAAATTTCAAGAAGCTCGGATTGAAACAGCTTATCACGACCAGCTACAAACCCTCGCCAGTAGCAAACACGCAACTGGAATTGTATGGCGATGACCAAACCCTCTCAAAATTAAAAGGCCGCCCCAAAATCAGTGCCAATAAATTTATCATCAATGAAGTCCATAAAATAGCCGGCGATGGTGAGTTTAATTTGGAATCGGTTGCCAAGAAGTTAAAGGCTAATAAAAACAACGAGTGGACTCCGCTAGAAGGCGACGGTGATTTCAGAAATCCCGAATGCGTGGAACTTTTGAAGCAATCAGACATCGTCATAACAAATCCGCCATTCTCCTTGTTCCGCGAATATGTTAAGCAGCTTTTTGATTGCAATAAACAGTTCGTCATTATTGGGAACATGAATTCCATTACCTACAAAGAAGTTTTCCCAAAGCTTAAGGAAAACAAGATGTGGCTTGGCGCAACAAACTTTAACACGGGTATGTATTTCAAGGTGCCTGAGAATTTCAAGTATGCTGCAACATACAAATTTGAGCGTGAGCGCAATGGTGAAAAAGTGAATCGTGTGCCCGGTGTTTGTTGGTTTACTAGCTTAGTCCACGGGCGTCGTCAACAACCGTTGCCATTGATGACAACAAAAGAAAATTTGAAATACAGCAAACACAAAGAAATAAAAGGTAAGAGAACGTATCTTAAATACGACAATTATGATGCCATCGAGGTGCCATTTACCGATGCCATCCCGAGCGATCATGAAGGAGTAATGGGCGTTCCAATCAGTTTTTTAGATAAATATAACCCTGACCAATTTGAAATTGTTGGCTATGAGAAAAGCTATCATCTACGGACCAGGATTTATCCTCAACAATTGCAAGTTGATAAAAATGGCGGAACAAGCAGCGTCACCAAATTAAATGACGGTGCGGCAATAAAGCTTCCGACACAACCAGCCAATATGACTTTCTATAAAGTTGGCAATGATTTTTTTGTGCAACCTTTCAAACGCATTTTTATTAAACACAAAAACCCCTTAAAGTGAAAACAACATTAAAAACCGACATCACTGTCGATGATATTTGCAAAGGGTTTGTTTATAACCAACTTGAGGGCAGAGGACTGTTCGGTTTGTCTGGCAAACTCAAGATTCAACCGGAGTATCAGCGTAACTATATCTATGCTGAATACGGAAAAGAGGCTGCGGTCATCGAATCTGTTCTCAAAGGCTATCCGTTAGGATTGATTTATTTCAATAAAGTAGGCGACGACAAGTTTGAAGTTTTAGACGGACAACAACGCATCACCAGTCTTGGCCGGTTTTTAACCGAAAAATTTCCCATCATGGATGAAGACGGGCATGAGCAATATTTTGAGAGCATGGCAAAAGACAGGCGGGACAAGATATTGAAAACGGAGCTGACCATTTACGAATGCGAAGGAGACGAAAGCGAAATCAAAGCGTGGTTCAAAACAATCAATATTGCCGGTATTAAGCTCGAAGATCAGGAGCTTTTGAATGCGGTTTATTCTGGCCCATTTGTGACGCTCGCCAAGCAAGAGTTCAGTAACAGTCAAAATTCCAACACCCAGAAATGGAGCGCATTCATATCAGGTAGCGCAACCCGGCAGGATTTCTTGGAACGCGCGCTGCAATGGGTCAGTAAAGATTGGGTAGATAAGAATTTTGACCCGAAGCATACTAGGCCGATTGGAAAATACATGAGCAGTCATCGCTATAAAGACAATATCGATGAATTAAAAAACTATTTCAACCGAGTGCTCGACTGGGTTTGTAGTGTATTTACGGAAGAACCTAAAAGCGAAATGCGCGGACTTGAGTGGGGACGGTTGTATGAAGAGTATCACAAAAAGTCCTACGATGCCGAGGAGGTTTCAGCAGAAGTGGAAAAACTCTACGGTGATGATTGTGTCAAAGACAAAAGGGGAATTTTTGAGTTCATCCTTGGCGGTTCAAAAGACACGAAATTGCTCGAAGTCCGATTTTTTGATGATGCAACGAAGAAATCCGTTTATGCAGCCCAAACTAAAAAAGCTGAAGCGAAAGGTAAATCAAACTGTCCGCTTTGTGCTGTTGGGAACAATGCCAATAAAACCAAGATTTGGAAACCTGCTGAAATGGACGCTGACCATGTAGCTGCATGGAGCAAGGGTGGTGAGACAAATATCAAAAACTGCGAAATGCTCTGCAAACCACACAATAAGGCAAAAGGAAATTCATAAAAAAGCGGCCTTCGTTTTCGAAAGCCGCTTTGCGAGAAGCGTTATATTAACAGGGTTTGAATTGCTCCATCTTCCCATTGCCTCTGGCTTTTTTGAGGTTCATATCAGTTTAATTTGTTGACGATTTTCACCCTGCTTAAAGCCCAAAACTTCTTTTATTTTCAAATCTGAAGCGTAATCGCCATTCTTCTTTTGATGCTGCTTCATTTCAATTCTTACAGTGTAAGTGTCTCCCACATTGACAACCCCTCGCGCAATTGCTTCTTCGGCAATTATTGTTTCACTGATGTCAATGTCTTCAACGCGATTATTTAATTTGAATTTCCAATGTTTGCTTTTTGTGTCCAACACCGGGCCGTATATTGTAATATAAGCCGTAAAATACTGTGGCTGAATTTCGTCTGTGTCAGCAAAAGCCCGCCCTAACTCCTTCGCGGCTTGCTGATCAATTTTGACCTCTTTTTTGTCGTGGATAAATGAGGCGTCATTTATTCCATTTTGCTCTTTCACCGGCGAGACAAGCGTTTTAACCGCCTCAACTGTTTTGATGCTTTTTGATAATAAATAGGTTTGCTCTGGGACGATTCTGACATTGTTGTCAGCTCCTATGACGTTATTGTCTCCTATAACCGTCACAAAATAAACATTGCCGTTGTCCGTTTTTTTAAGTTCGGCAGATTTTTCTTTTCGCTCTTGCTTCCATCGCAAATAACCAATCAGTCCCTTTGCGGTTTTAACGCCTCCAACTGTTAGTGCCACTGCTCCGGTGGCCGTCCCAGTGATAATTCCTAGCCATTCTAAAATTTCTTTTGCTGTGGAGATTTTAGGATTGGCAATAAGCCCTTGAGCAGCCTGCCAAAATGTTTGATGAATCTGAAATCCGACGGTGACGCAATTGGCCTTCACGTCCGCTTTAATCAAAACTTTTACCTTCGCCTTGTTTCCGTTTAGAATGTTATTTGCTTCGGTGCATAATTCTCCAATTGCCATTAACGACGGGGCAAGCAATATCACATCCATTGAGTGACCATCCAATTCGGGGCCGGTAAAACGAATTTGTAAATTTGTATCGCTCATTTTGATTTTGAAAAGGTTGGATAACCTCTTTACAAAATCATATTTTGACAATGTTACAAGAATATATTGACGTATGCGGAGGGGACAATTCCGAATCTAAAAGAAAAAGCGGCCTTCGTTTCCGAAGGCCGCTTGTTTTTTCCGCAATCAATTTTCAGCCAGCAACGGGAATACTGACGACATCGCTCCATTGGCCGACGCGGTCGTCGCCTTGGCGGTAGATGGCTTTGTATTTCCAGAGCGCAGATTGTCCGGCGGCGGGCATGGGCGCGGTGTCGGTGTAGCCGGGAATGGTGTCAATCGCCAGAAACACAAATCCAGTGCCGCGATCCACTTGAATCTCGATTCCATCCATGCCTTGCTTCGTCCAGCCGATGTCCACTTGTCCCGCGTCCAGTTGCGCCGTGATGACGGGTTTCATGGAGTTCACATCCACGGTCTGGTCGGCGCCGATAATCTGCAATGCTTGGCCGATTGAATCCGTGTAGTCGGGCGCGACTTTGATGCGGGCGACGATTGCGGTGGCGCGGCTAAAAATGCCGGGCGCAACCATGGCTGGCGCAACCGCGAAAACAGGTGCAGCGGGATAAGCACCGAGCGCGGGAGAAGTGCCGTTGCGGGCGGCGTTCTTGTAAGCCGTCCATTGCTGCGAATACGCGGCAACCTGACCGACGGAATTAAGGCAATAATTGAAGAACAAGGCATCGGCGGTCACGGAGCCCACGTCTGCCGCCGAGAGTCCAAGGGCGGCGGAATAGCTGGGCAGTTTGGCGGAGAGGTTGTTGAGCCACGCGCCTTTGCCGGGTTCGTCTGCGGGCAGGTAGTATGATTTAGGCATAGTTTTTGGTTGTTGTTGGTTGTTTAACGCGGAATTGTTTCAAATTGCTTGTTTTGAGCATCTTGCAACGGCTGATTGGCTTCTTTTAGCGATTGATTGGCGTGTAGGAATGGCTGAATGAACCCACGCAACGGCTGATGGAGTTCCGGCAATGACTGGTGGAGGCTGTGCGACGGTTCAAGGAGTCCACGCAACCGCCGATGGATTGTAGGAATGGCTGATGGAACTCCCGCAGTCATTCCTTGGCCTCCGGCAGTGGTTGCGTGAGGCTGGAGAATCGTCGCGTGATGCCCGGCGACGGCTGAAAGATTGTGGGAACGATTGAAGGAGTTCGCGGAACGATTGCGTGAGGCTTGGGGACGGCAAAATAAATTCCGTTTATTGCGCGGTTGCGAAAATTTTTCCAAAATTTTCATGCGGTTTCCGGCAAGATTTGAATTTATGAGGGGTGAGAAGTCAAGCGATGATTGTTTGCGGAAAATCCGTGTTTCATCCGTGGCTAAAAAATTATTTCTGATTCAAAACTTCCGCGAGGTGAATCGTCTTGAGTTTGCTGCCCTGGCGCGAGAGCAGACCTTGCAAGTGCATCAGGCAGCTCGAATCGTTCGAGACGATGTAATCCGCGCCGGTCTCGGTGGCGTTGGCGCATTTCACGTCGCCCATCGCGGTGGAGATCATCGGGAACTTCGCGGCGAACGTGCCGCCAAAACCGCAGCACGTTTCGACCTCCGCCATCTCGACGAGTTGCAGGCCGCGAACGTGGCCGAGCAGTTCGCGCGGCGATTTTTTCACGCCGAGTTCGCGCAGGCCGTGGCAGCCGTCGTGGAACGTGACCTTGTGCGGAAATGCCGCGCCGAGATCGGTCACGCCGAGTTTCTTCACGAGAAATTCCGAAAATTCCCAGGTGCGCGACGAGATTTGTTTCGCCAGTTCCGCTTGCGGCGTGTCCTTGAACAGTTTGGGATAAAAATTCTTCAACATCGCACCGCACGAACCCGAGCCGATGACGATGACTTCCGCGTCCTGCAATTGCGCCAGAACTTTCACGGCGACGGCGCGCGCCTCGTCCCAATAGCCGGAGTTGAACGGCGGCTGGCCACAGCAGACGATTTGCTCGGGACAAACAACCTTGTGGCCGAAGCGTTCCAAAATTTCGACCATGCAGATGCCCGCGCGCGGAAACAGCGCGTCCACAAAACAGGGGATGAAGAGCGTGACGGTCATTCGATTGCCACATTGTTTATGCGGCGAACCGAAGTGTCATCAAAAAAAATCTTTTGCTTCCGACAACTCACGCCTGCCTTGCAACACGGCGAGCCGAAAATTGACATCACCGCAACGCACCTTTAGCCTGTGCGCCGATGTCGAAACTGCCGTTTGAACTGATGCTGGCGCTGCGTTATCTGCGGCCCAAACGGACGTTCGTTTCCATCATCACCTTGATTTCCATCGTCGGCGTCGCGCTCGGCGTGGCCGTGCTCATCATTGTCATCAGCGTGATGAGCGGGTTCGACCATGATCTGCGCGATAAAATTCTCGGCTTCAACGCGCATCTGACCATCACTCAAACGAACCCGGTGACGGGGTCGGGCACCACGATGAAAAATTATCAGGCCGTGGCGGACATCGTTTCCAAAAACAAAAATGTGCGCGGCGTTTCACCGTTCATCATGGGGCCGGTGCTGGTGCAGACCGAGGGTGATACGAACCGTCCAACCTTGATGGACGCGCCGGTGTTACGCGGTGTGAACCCGGAGACCGAGGCCAAAGTCAGCAAGCTCCCGGATGAAATCATCGCCGGGAAGTTTGACTTGAGCGGGCATGGCATGGTGGTCGGCGCGGATTTTGCCAGCAACCTCCACCTGGAAGTCGGTGACCATCTGTCCGTGTTGTCGGAGAGCGCCTATAAAAAAATGCTCGAAGCTTACAAGCGCAAGGAAGAAGTCGTGGTCAGTCCCGATGACTACGAAGTGCGCGGTATTTTCAGTTCTGGCTATTACGATTACGACGCCCATGTCATCATCGTTTCGCTCAACAACGCGCAGGATTTATACGAGCTCGACGACTCCGTCCACGGCCTGTTCGTGATGCTCGACAGCCCGGATCTGGCGCCGGAAGTGCAGACGCAGTTGGAACAGTCGCTCGGCGATGAATATAACGTCACCACTTGGATGCAGCAAAGTTCTGGAATTCTCACCGCGCTGGTCGTCGAGAGAAATGTCATGTTTTACCTGCTGTTTTTCATCGTGCTGGTGGCGGCGCTGTGCATCTTGAGCGCGCAGATCACCTTCGTCATCCAGAAAACGCGGGAGATCGGAATGTTGAAGGCGCTCGGCGCGACCAAGCTGCAAATCTCCGGCATTTTTCTGTTTCAAAGCGCCATCATCGGTGTCATCGGCGTCCTGGCCGGATTCGGACTCGGTGTTTTTGCGGTGATTTATCGCAACGAATTCCTGCATTTCATGCGCAGCGCGACCGGCCTGGAAATTTTCCCCGCGTCCGTCTATGGCTTCGGCGAACTGCCCGCGCTCATCATGCCGCGCGACGTCGCGGTCATCTGCATCAGTTCGTTCATCATCTGCATTCTGGGCGGACTGCTGCCCGCCTGGCGTGCCGGGCATTTGAAACCCGTGGAGGCGCTGCGCTATGAGTAAAATGGGGAACATCGAACATTCAACATTCAACGCCCAACTTTCAATGAAGCGTGCGTGCATATTCCGTTGGGCGTTCGGAGTTGAATGTTTAATGTTGAATGTTTTCCGCTTAAAAAATGGGGGCCACCATGAGTGAATTCCTGCTCTCGGCGCGCGGACTCACCAAAACCTACGTCATGGGCAGCCGCAAGCTGGAAGTGCTGCGCGGGGTGGACATGGAGATCGCGCGCGGCGATTTCGTGGTGTTGCGCGGCGCGTCCGGCACCGGCAAAAGCACGCTGCTGCATCTCATCGGCGGACTCGACACGGCGAACGCGGGCGAAATTATTTTTCACGGACAGAAACTTTCCGGGTTCTCCGAAAGGCAGTTGACGAATTTCCGCAACCGCAGCGTCGGCTTTGTTTTTCAGGCGTATCATCTGCTGCCGGAACTGACCGCGCTGGAAAATGTCTGCCTTACCGCGCGGATCGCCCGGATTTCCGTCGCCGACGCTGAAAAGCGCGGACGCGAATTGCTCGCGCGCGTCGGGCTGTCGGCGCGCGAAGACCACAAGCCGTCCGAGCTTTCCGGCGGCGAGCAGCAGCGCGTCGCCATTGCCCGCGCGCTGGTCAACGAACCGGAACTGCTGCTGGCCGACGAGCCGACGGGCAATCTGGATTCGCAAACCGGCGGCGAGATCATTGAACTTCTGAAAAGCCTGCGTGTCGAAAGGCAAATGACTCTCATAATCGCTACGCACGACGAAAAAGTCGCCGCCCACGCGCAGCGCGTCATTCAACTGGTGGACGGACAAATCCGATTGTGAGAATTTACGATTTACGATTTACGATTTACGAGCCTTACTTCAGCAGCGCGTCAATCGTAAATCGCCAATCGTAAATTCAAAATGAGCCGCGACTATTGGGAACACCGTTATCAAACCGGAGACATGACCTGGGATAAAGGCGCGCCGTCGCCGGGCCTGGTGGATTTTCTGGCGGCGCATCCTGATTTGAATCGTGGAACAGTCTGCGTTCCCGGCTGCGGCTCCGGCCACGACGTGCGCGAATTTGCCCGGGCCGGCTTTGAAGTGTTTGGTTTCGACATCGCACCCAGCGCGATTGCATTGGCCGAAGAAAAAACCAGGGCCGCCGGCCTGACGGCAAAATTCCAGCTTGCCGATTTTTTGCATGACGAGCCGCCGCAGAAATTTGACTGGCTGTTTGAACACACGCTGTTCTGTGCCATCCAACCAAAGGAGCGCGACGATTATGTCCGCGCCGTGTTGCGCTGGCTGAAGCCGGGCGGACAATATGTGGCGGTGAATTATTTCGACTGCGGCCCGGACGGTCCGCCTTTTCCGACCACGCGGGCAGAGCAGATGAAACGATTTTCGCCGCACTTTGAACTGATCGCCGACTGGATTCCGCGTTCGTATCCGAACCGCACCGGCCGGGAACGGATGTTCTGGTGGTCCTTGCGCGCAGCCGCCATTGATTAAAATGTTTGGAAGCTTATTATTTCACCATGCTTGATGATCGTGATTACATGAGACAGCCGGAATATCGGAGCGGTTCGTTCCGTGGTTTCCGCTGGTCGTGGACGGTGGCGCTGCTGGTGGTCAACGCGATGGTGTTCGTCATTGAACTGATTGCGTGCGGCTATCCGCCGCAATTTAAGGAAGGCAATCTTTTTGCCTTGAGCGTGGAGGGCATCAGGCATGGTTACGTCTGGCAGTTTCTTACCTTCCAGTTCATGCACGTCGGCTTCATACATATTTTGCTCAACAGTTGGGCGATTTATGTCTTCGGTCGCGAAATTGAGCATGAACTCGGCCCCCGGAAGTTTCTGGCGCTGTATTTTTCCAGCGGCGTCTTGGGAGGCATTGTGCAAGTTTTGGGCGGCTGGTTTTGGCCGGACAATTTTGGAACCTCCGTGGTGGGCGCGTCGGCGGGTGCCATGGGTTTGATGGCCGCCTTCGCCATGCTCTTTCCCGAACAAGTGCTGACCATCTTCATCTATTTTTTCCCGGTCAATATGCGCGCAAAATACCTGCTCTGGGGCATTGCGTCGTTGTCGCTCCTGTGCCTGTTGTTTCCCCTGTCGCCCTTGACCCTGCTGCTCGGCCCCCACGTTTCCAACGCCGCGCATCTGGGCGGCATGGCCATGGGATTTTTCTTTGTCCGCTACATTCTGCACACGGACTGGTCTCGGCTGACGGAAACATTGCGAACGGCCAAAAAGGCCGCACCGCCCGTTTCGCCGCGCGTGCATCTCGATCACAAATCCGAAGATGAATTTGTGGTGGACGAAGTGGATCCGACCCTCGACAAGATTTCCGCGCACGGCATCCAGAGCCTGACGGCGCGGGAACGTGAAATCCTCGAAAATGCGCGCAAGAAAATGACGAAGCAGTGATTTGTTAGGATGTTGAAAGGTTGATCGTTGTAGCGGCGGAGATTGTAATCGCTTTGCTTTAGCCGTTTAGAGGCGGATTATTCTTTGAATTTGATTATGGGCATTTATTTTTTGGCGTGAAACGCATAAATTGCGAGTCGGCATGAAAACAAAAAGTCAAGCGTTCACCTTGATTGAATTGCTGGTGGTGATTGCCATCATTGCTGTTTTGGCTGCGCTGCTTTTGCCCGCATTGAGTCAATCAAAAGAAAAGGCAAGACGCATTTTTTGTCAAAATAATCTCCGTCAGCTTGGCTTGGCGCTCTTGAATTACGGCGATGAAAATGGTTCGTATCCGCCATGCTTTTCCACAAAAGCCCGAACACCAAATTCGGAAACCAGTGTTTGGAACGCCTATCTTCTACCTTATGCTGGCAACAATTCTGAAATGTTTTATTGCCCGTCATTTCCAGATTATTTTCACTGGACAACCAACACTTCGGCTCTGGGAAATTTTTATCCGACAAACATTCAAGGCAACCGTCCATTTTGTTATGCCATAAATGCTCGCGGTGTTGCGGCGGCGGACATGGGATTAGTGAAGGCAACTCCGCTTGCCGGAGAAACAATTAGCCGAAGGCCGAATGAAATCCGTGCGCCCGCCGACATGATTGCTATTGGAGATGATTCCAGTTATACAACCAATAGTTTCCCAAATGGTCCGGCAAAAATAGGCGGTTGGGGTGAGTTCGGCCCTATTTATAGTTCCGTGATGGGGTCAATATTTATTGGCACAGTTCACGACCAAGGCGGGAACATGGTTTTTCTGGACGGGCACATGGGATGGCAGCATTGGTGGAAGTGGATTGAATTCAGCGATACTGCCGCCAAACGCTGGAATTATGACAACCAGCCGCATGAAGAATTTTGGGCGACAAACAGTCCATGATTGATTTCGCAAAATCAAATGGCAACCAACATTCTGGATAATTTCATAGGAATTAGTTGCCAATCAATAACGCTTTTACATTTCCCCTGTTTCCTTTTTAATAAGCGGATGATTACGCGCTACTCGCGCCCGGAGATGCGGGCGATCTGGACAGACGAAAACAAACTCAAAATTTGGCTGCAAATTGAACTCCTCGCCAGCGAAGCGCTCGTGAAGGAGAAAATTGTTCCGGCCAAAGATTTCGCGAAGATCAAAGCCGGCTGTGATAAATGGTTCGCCGATCTGCCCGGCCTCGTCGCCCGTCAGCGCGAACTGGAAAAGGTTCTCAACCATGACGTCATCGGTTTCACCACCGCCGTTGCCGAAAAAATTGATTCGGGGAGCGCGCCCGTCCCGGGCGCAGAATCGGGCGTCGCGCCCGATTCTTCTTCCAAACACAAAGTTTCCCGAGAGACGCGAAAAACAGCAGGCGAGACGCCTGCGCTCCCCTCGCGCTGGTTTCATTTTGGCCTGACGAGCAGCGACGTGGGCGACACCTGCTACGCCGTGCAAATGATCCAGTCGGCGGACATTTTGATCGCCGATGTCAAAACGCTCCGCAAATCAATCGCCAAACGCGCGAAGGAATTTCAGTTCACGCCCTGCATCGGACGCAGCCACGGCATCCACGCCGAGCCGACGACGTTTGGTTTGAAACTCGCGCTCATGTTCGATGAATTTGGCCGTGCGTTGCGCCGTTTGGAAAATGTGCGCGAAGTCGTGGCCGTCGGGAAATTGAGCGGCGCGGTCGGCACAAGCGCGCACTTGCCGCCGCGCGTCGAGGCATTTGTCTGCAAAAAGCTGGGGCTGAAGCCCGCGCCGATTGCCACGCAAGTCATCCAGCGCGACATCCACGCCGAATTTCAAACGACGCTCGCGCTGGTCGGCGCAAGCATGGAACGCTGGGCGGTGGAGTTCCGGCATTTGCAACGCACGGAAGTTCTCGAAGCCGAGGAGCCGTTCATGGCGGGCCAAAAAGGTTCCAGCGCCATGCCGCACAAGCGCAATCCCATCACCTGGGAACGTCTCACCGGCCTCGCCCGCGTGTTGCGCGGCAACGCGATGGTGTCGCTGGAAAACGTCGCCCTCTGGCACGAACGCGACATCAGCCACAGCAGCGTCGAGCGCATCATCTTCCCCGATTCCTGCACGCTGCTGGATTATATGTTCGGCCTGCTCACGCGCCTGATGAACGGCCTTGTCGTTTATCCCGCGAACATGAAGAAGAACCTCGGCCTCTCGCTCGGCATGTGGAACTCGCAGACCGTCCTGCTTGCGCTCATCAAAAAGGGCCTCACGCGCGAAGCCGCCTACAAACTTTGTCAGGACGCCGCGATGAAAACGTGGGAAGTCAAACACGCCGGCCGTGACGACGCAGATTTTCTCGAAGTGCTGAAAGCTGATCCAGTCGTGGCAAAACATTTCAAGCCCGGCGAACTGGAAAAACTCTGCTCGCTCGACTTTCATTTCAAGGAAGTGAACAGCCGGTTCAAGAAGC
>DATCBW010000084.1:0-6804 GCA_036511615.1 Verrucomicrobiia bacterium
GCCGCATATATGACTGCCCAAATTGCAAATCAGAATGGAACATCGAGGAAAACTTTCCGCGCATTGTCCGCTGCGCCGTGGACGGCACGCCGAAAAAATCCGATCCGCAGCTCACGGCGGAAGCCGGCCACGACCGCGACGCATATTATTATTGCGCGTGCCCGGAATGCGGTGCGGAACTGAACCGCGATTCCGGCCGCTACGTCGCGCGCAACCCGGACAAAATAAAACAGGCGCATTTTTCCATCCGTGTTTCACAGTTCAACATCAGCGCGATCTCCATGCAGGAAATCGTCGGAAGCTGGTTCGCGGCGATGGCCGATCCGAGCGGCGACGCGATGGTGGCGTTTTATTGCGACCGAGTGGCCATCCCAAACGCGGGCGCGGCGCAGCCCATCACACAGCAGGTGTTGGATCGCGCGCGGGAAAACTCCGCCATGTCGCTCGCGGCGTCCGGCGTGCCACGCTTCGCCGGCCTCGACACTGGCCCGCGCTGCTGGTTCTGGTGTGATGAAGTTCCCGACGCGCTCACGTCGCGATTGGTTTGGGCGGAACTCATCGCCAGCGGCAACGCGCCGGCGCGCGTGGCGTTCCTCATGCAGCAGCTTGGAATCTCGTGCGTGTTCATTGACGCCGGCGGCGAGCCGGATTTGACGAAGCGGATTTGCCTCGCGTTGAACGGCCTTGAAAATTTCCGTCCGCCGGTCATGCCGCAAAACGAACTGCTGAAATCGTATTTGAGCCTGGGCAACGGCATTTCATGGAACGGCGCGCAAGGCCGTTGGCGTGGGATTCGCGCCGCCGCCGTTTTGTTTTCCAGCCGCGAGGCCAAGGGCGTGGAACAAACCATCGGCTTTACGCAGGACGGCAAGATTTATCCGCTGATCAAATGCAACCGCGCCGAAAGCATCCAGACGGCGGTGAACGATTTTCTGACGCCGGGCGAAGGCGTGATTGAACTGCTCGCCGCAAAAGTCCGCACCGAACCGCGCGCCCGGCTGCCGCATACATATATTGGCGCGGGCGCAAGCCAGGCCGTGCTTGAAGGACACCTTTTGAACCTCCGCAAGGAGCGCGACGTGAAGACCGGCGAGGAAGACTGGATTGACGGCGTGGAGAATCACCTTGGCCTTTCAAAAGTTTATGCGCGTCTGGCGGCGACGCAGGCGGCGCTGAAATTAAACAACGGCCTCACCGCCGAATCTGTCAAACAGATCAAAGTTGGCGGCAGCACCACGGGACGCCCGGTGTTCCGTCCGCGAACTATTTTAACCGGGAGGATTGCCTGAAAACCACAAAACCCACTTTTGCCGCCAGCGCGCCTTTGACGGACGCGGCGACACAAAGACGCCATCCGGCGGCTGCGACGCCGCCACGGCGCGGCAACGTGCTGCCGTGCGGCAAATTTTCGCTGCGCACCATGGCCGGCCTAGCCCCGGAAAGCCGTTTTACATGGCTGGAGGTTTCCCATGACTGAACCGACCATGATTGCCGGGACCAACATTGTTGACCCTTCATCGCTGCCGCCCAAGGCGGCGGCGGCGCTTTCCAAAGACGCACCACCGCGCCAGGTAACGGTTGTCATCCGCCCAAACGTCCGCGACCGCTGGTCGTCCACGCTGCTATCGTATTACACGCCCGAACGTGTCCAGATCACCGCCCGCAGCGCCCTGGGTGGAAATCTTTACGCGATCTGGCAGATGTTTGACCTGATGGAGCAGACGTGGCCGGAACTTTCGACGTGCATGAACGAGCTGAAGGACCAGGCCATCGCCGAGATTCTGGAGAATTACACGCTCAAACCCGTCGTCGGCGCGAAGAAAAAAGTCGAGGCCGAGGCGCAGCGCCGCTGCGACGTGGTGGATCACATCCTCAAAACCATGTCGCCGGACATTGCGGCGGATGAAAATGATTTTGAGGACACGCTGCGAGACCTGTTCGACATGGTGGGCAAGTGCATCGCCGTTTTGGAAATGAATTTTGCCAACGACGCGCAGACGGCGTCGGTTGGCGGCCAGACCATGCAGATCATCCCGCTCGTCAGCACGCGCTGGGTCAACCCCAAATACTACGGCTATCCCGGCGGCGACAACGTCACCGACCGGCTGATGCTGAATACGGCGCAGCTTTTGCAGAACAACCCCAACTGCCCGTTCATTGACCCGAAGGCCGGGCAATGGCAGGATTTCCCGCCGGACAAATTCATCATCGGCCTGTTCAAGCAGAAGTCCGGGCATCCGGTCAGCGGCGCGACGTTCCGGCTGCTGGTCGGTTTGTGGGCGATGATGAACTTCACCTGGGAATGGTATTTGAACTTCGTGCAGATCGAGGGCGTGCGGCTGCGCATCGCCAAGGTTGATACCAATGCGCCGGACGCGGTGAAGACGGAGATTGACAATTTTCTGGCCGACATGGGCAGCACCGGCTGGATGCGCCTGCCGAACGGCAATGACATCGAAATCAAGGACGCCGCGAAATCCGGCGACAACTCCGTCCACCAGGCATTCTTGAAATACTGCGATGAAATCTGCCGCAAGCGGATTCTCGGCCAGACCTTGACGGGTGGCGAAGGCCAGCACGGCACGAATGCGCTGGGCAAAATCCACGCCACCGTCCGCAATGACCGCATCCAGACGGCGGCCAAGCGTGCGGTGAAAATAATCAACACCCAGGTCATCCCCGCCATTTCGCGCGCAAATTTTGGCGACGTGAATTTTCTGCCGCAGTTCGCCACGCCTGAAAAGGACAATGAGGATCCGCTGGAAAAAATGCAGCGCGTGCAGATTTTTAGCACCATCGCGCCGATGGAAGAGGCCGAGCTATACGACATCGCCGGTTTCAAGGTGCCGGAAGCCGGAGTGAAAACCATTGGCGGCCCGCAAGCGCTGCCAGCGCCCGTCGCGCCCGGCGCGGTCGGCACGCCAAAACTTCCGAACGCCGAGCCGCCGCAGTTGAATCCCGAAAAAGATGCGGCCAGCACCGCGCAAGCGGCCGCCGCTCCAATTGTAAATTCCGACGGCCTCGGCGACTGTCTGCACGAAATGATTTTGCCGCTGATCAAGCGGCTCGAAAAGATCGCGGCGATTGACGACCCCGGAATCCAGCAGCACATGGTGGAAAAGCTGCTGAAGGATTTTCCGCAGATCGCCGCCGCCATCAGCGCCGATGATTCGCTCGCCAAAAAACTTTCACCGCTACTGGAGTCCGCGCTCATCGCGGGACTCAATAAAAAACCATGAAGAAAAAAATTGCCATCTCCTCGTTTCCAGTCAGTCATTTGCTGTGCCCCTGTTGGTCAGGTCAATCGCCGGAAATGACTCCGGCTGTTACCTGGATGAGCGTGAAACGATTCAATGGCGCGTAAAAATTACCATTGCCCAACAATTTTGCAACCATGAAAACCAAAAACCAAATTGCCTTTGCCGCCGCCACCGCCGTGGACCTTGCCACGCTGCCCGCCGGCGATTCGCCGGAATATAATTTGCAGTTCATGCCGCCCGGCGCGCAGGACATCGTCTGCTGGGTGAATGGCAAACCGCGCCGTTTGGCATTCACCGTAACCGCCAAGCACGCGGAACTTTTTAACTCGCAGTTGCAGGCGATGATCGCCCGCGCCCGCGCCGGCGAAGGCGACAAGCCGCTCACCGATTACAACCACGACGGCGGCGCGGCCAGCAGCCGTCCCGCGCGCATCGAGTGGGGCGGCGATGATGCGAAGACCGGCGGCATCCGGCTCATCGGCAAATGGACGGGCAAGGCGCGCGCGGCCATCCAGGACGAGGAGTTCGACCGCTTCTCGCCGAAATGGGATTTCGACAACCAGACCGGCGAGCCGCTGGAAATCAAAACCAACGTCGGCGGCCTGGTGAACGAGGCCGCGTTCAAAAAAATCGCGCAGGCCGTCGCGGCGGCGGCGGAGTTGGAATCCGCTGAAGCTGGCGGGCCTGGAAGTGGACGGCACGCGGGCGGAGGGAAAGTTGACGCGCCAGAAGTTGGTAATCCAAAAAGTTATTCCGATTGGGTGAAGAACGGCGAAAAACTTCCTGCTGATCATCCGCTGAATGCGGACAATCGAAAACTTTGGGCGCAAAAAGCCCTTGGTATTAAAACGCCGGGCGAAATGTCCGACAAGGAATTGGAAACGGCGGCGAATGTTGGACGTTCATTGCCTTCACATTCCACCACTACGGAACATCTCCGTGAAATTTCAGACGAACGCACCGCGCGCTCGTTTGGCAAAACCAATCTGGCCGCTGCGAGTGCAGCAGCCTCGTCCGCAAACCCGCCGGTTAAAACCGGCACAACCGAAAGCAAAAAAATGACTGAAACAGAAATCGCCACGGCAGTGGCGAAAGGCGTCGAGGCTGCCAATACAAAGCTCGCCGCATCCATCACGAAGCTCGAAGAAAAAATAACCGGGCTTGAAACCAAACAAACCGCGCAGGCAAAAGACGCCAGCACGGCCCTCGCAAAATCCACCGTGGCAAAACACGTCGCGCGCGGCGCGATTGCGCCGCAGGACACCAAGGCGATTGCATTCTGGGAAGGTTCCCATGTCGCGAACGCCGCCGATGCGGAAGAGCAGTTGAACAAGCTGCCCGCCGTCGTCCGTGGCCGCGTCATCCCGGCGACCACCTGCACGGCCAGCGCCGCCGCCGATCCCTATTCGTGCATCGTCACCGCCGCGAAGGAGCTCCGCAAGGCGAACACGGCGTTCGCCAGCGACGCGCAGGCGATGGAAGCCTACATCCGCACGGAACGGGGGAATGCGGAATACGAAGATTACCGCGAATCATTCCGCGACGGCCGCGCCAACGGAGCCACGGTGTCTTTCCGCAACTGACCGAAACCTGAAACAAAAAAATCAATTCAATAAATTATGAGCAAACAATTCATCACCGAGTTTCCGAAGGAATCCTTCACGGAAACCACCGCCCTGCTGCTCGTCGGCAAGGAAGGCTATCCCGTCGAGATCGTGGACGCCGACCTCGCCACGATCCAGATACTCAACTCCGGCATCTACATCGGCGTCGTTTATGAGCGGCTCGAAGGTTCGGGCGCTTATCTCATCCACACGCGCGGACCCATCCGCAAGGCCATCGCGGGCTACGCCATCAGCGCACCGGCCTACGTCAAGATGACGGCGACCGGACTTGAAGCGGCCAGCAGCGCGGACAAGGCGTGCGGCATCGCCATCGCGCCAAAAACCATCGCCGCCGGCGACATTGTGTCGTTTATGGCGTTCGACTGCATCATGCCGTAACCCTCAACTCAACACCCATCACACATAACCAATAAATAATATGGAAACCACAGCCACCTTAAATCCGATACTGACTGATGTCGCAAATGCCTTCATGCGCGACCCGAAGGGGTTCGTCGCGGACATCATCTGCCCGCCCTTTCTCGCGCCATTGCAGGCCGGGACTTACTACAAGTTCGACGTTGAAGACATCGCCGACGTGCCGGTGCTCAAGCCGCGCGCGCCCGGATCGGTGTTCCACCGCTTTCAGACGAAAGTGACGAGCGACAGTTACAACTGCGAAAACTACGGCCTCGAAGCACCGGTGCCCGACGAGGAAGCCAAAAAATACGCATCGTATTTTGACCTCGAAAAAGTGAAGGTCTCGCGCATCGTTGACACCATCCGCGTCAACACCGAGCTGCGCGTCAAGGCGCTGGTCGCAACCCTCACCTCGGCGAACATCGCCCTGGCGTGGAACCAGCCGGCCAGCAACCCGCGCACGGATGTCAATGCCGCCTGCGAAGTCATCCGCCAGCAATCCGGCACCCCGCGCAGCATGGTGACGATGACGATCAACCAGCCGACGCTCTTCGCGCTGCAACAGCATCCGCTGATCCGCGACCAGGTCAAATACACCAGTTCGGCAACCCCCACGGAAATGATCCTCGCCATGTTCTTTGGCGTGCGGCGCGTGGTGGTGGCCTACAACGTGCAGGCCATCAACCACGAAGGCCAGGCGTTCAGCGCATCGGACATCTGGGACAACAAGGCGGCGTTCACGGTGGACGTGGACGCGTCCGACCTGGAAACACCGTGCTGCCTGCGCTCGTTCCGCTGGTCGGCGTTCACCGACGTGGTGAGCACGCTGGACAGCGGCGGCGCTCCGGCCACGGGCACGGGCGGCGGACAGCAGACCATCTTCACCTACCGGGATGAGAACGTAAAATCGTTCATCCAGCGCGGTGAACATTTTGTGGCGGAAAAAGTCGTGGCCGCCGGCTGCGGTTACGTCCTCAACAACTGCCTGCAATGACAAACCCGGCGCGGCGGAATTTTCCGCCGCGCCATCACCAAAAAATCACAACGAATAAAAATATGAAATTCAACACATTCATCATGGGTCTGGCGGCCTCCCTCAGCCTGCTCGCGTCGTCCGCCATTCCCGCCTTCGCGCAGGCCGGCACCGCCGGGCAGGTTTATACCGGCACCGCCAGTTACAATGCGCTCGCCGGCACGCCCATCAACTGCCAGCTCGTCACCACCAACCTGCCGGGCGCAAACCTCGTCACCAACATCGTTCATCAAGGCGCCATCCTCGGCGTCGGCGTGGGCTATTGCGGCGGCGCATCCACCAACACCGGCACCGTCGGTTTCCAGTTCGACCTCATTTACGGGACGAACTCAATGACGACCACGTCACATCCGTTCACCGCCACCAGCAAGGCCAACGGAACCACCGCCGTGGTGGACTGGTTCGTGTTCCCCAACACCACGCTGGGGCCGCTGACCAAGGTTGTCCTGGACACAATCACCAATGCCGCCGTCAACGTCAACGGCTC
>DATCBW010000085.1:0-5667 GCA_036511615.1 Verrucomicrobiia bacterium
CAAAGCCATCCAGCATCTGGAAGCGGAAGTGGTTTTATTTGCCCCAACGACCGACACGCCGGTGCTCACCAATTTCATGTCCAGACCCGGAACCGTTTTGCACCAACCCATGCTTGACCAATATCAGGTTAAGATTAGTTATGACCGTAAAACGAACCATCCGCCGCCGGGCAGCTTGATCATAGATAATTCTCCAGCGGGCAAAATGGCGGGTAAAACCGTTTCGCTTGAGGTTGATGATCCTCAGCACAAACTGGTCTGCGTGGCTTTTCAAAAGGCAGATGGCAGAATTCTTTCGCCCATCAGTAAAAGTCAGAGCACCTTTGGTTCGCACACTGAATTCACTTACGGATTTTCGGAAATGCCGCCGCCGGATTTGAACCTCGTGGTTTATGTGGCTTCTCCTGAAGCGTCGGAAAGGGTGCGCTTCAGCCTTGATAACATCCGTCTGCCCTGGGTGGACGTGCCGGATTTTGAAGCCTCCGCCGAAGTCAGCGGAGGGCTGGAAAACCACGGAACAAATCCATTTTTCTGCAATCTGACGATAAGTTTTACCGGCGGCCCGCTGACCAATGCCTTGGGCATTCGGAAACTCTGGATCGAACAGGGGGAGGACGATTCTGGACAGGCCGTCAAAGTCGGGTTTATCAAGATGGCAGATGGGGTGTGGAACCGGCGATTCGATGCACTGCCTCCTGTAATGGGTGACGGACGCTATGTCCGAAAATTCGTGCCGCTGGTTTTCCAATCGAGCAATCCGAAAATGATTCGCGTCTTAAAAGGTGAAGCGGAATTGATCCGTCCAAGCGCAACCAACGGCGGCTTGGTTGTGATCGAGAATTTTATGAACCGGGTTGGTGCATCATTTGATCTGCCACCGCTTCAAAAAAATCGCGTCGAGCTGGCTTACCTCGGCCCGGTGAATTATGCGGCAAGTCGCGCCGGATTCATTAAAACAAATTTTGTGGCAGAGCATGGCGGATTGCTGCCAAAAGAATTACCTGCGAACATCAACAATTCCCTGCAATTCTCGCTGGACGACCCTGACAATGTCGTGTTTGCCCCGTGGGGCGGCGAAGAAATTAATTTTCTGGACGACAAAGGCCGGGAACTGCTTGAGGACAGCGTGATGACATCCGGGAAATTTCGCGTCTATCGCTTCAAAACTCTTCCGCCACCAGGAACGCAACTGCGGGTTTATTTGGCCGTTCCAAAATCACTTCAGCGCATTCCTTTCAAAATCGAAAATATTACGCTGAATTAGAACCAAATCCCCAGTCGCGCAATCGCGTTGAACCACAACAGCCGTGACATAAATTCACGCCGGATGGATTGCGCCCGTAAATTCAATCCACAAACCGCTTCGTCAGATTTCCATACGCCTCAATCCGGCGGTCGCGCAGGAAGGGCCAGTGGGTGCGCGTGGTGTCCACGTTGGCGAGGTCCACGGGCACGATCAAAATCTCCTCCTTGTCGGAACCCGCCTTGGCGATGATTTCGCCGGAGGTGCCGGCGACGAAACTTTGTCCCCAGAATTCAATGCCATCGCCGCCCACGCCTTCGAGAATTTCATGGCCGACGCGGTTGGCCACAGCGACGTAGCAACCGTTCGCGACGGCGTGTGCGCGCTGGATGGTTTCCCACGCGCCGTGCTGTTTGATGCCGTATTTTTTCTTTTCGCCGGGATGCCAGCCGATGGCGGTCGGATAAAAGAGAATCTCCGCGCCCTGCATCGCAGTCAGGCGCGCGGCTTCGGGATACCATTGGTCCCAGCAGATGAGCACGCCGATTTTGGCGTATTTGGTCTGCCACGATTTGAAGCCGAGGTCGCCGGGCGTGAAATAAAATTTCTCGTAGTAAAGCGGGTCGTCGGGAATGTGCATCTTGCGATAGATGCCGAGCAGCGAGCCGTCGGCGTCAATGATGGCAGCGGTGTTGTGATAAACGCCGGACGCGCGTTTCTCGAAGAGCGAGGCGATGATGACAACTTTGTGTTTCTTCGCGAGTTTGCAAAAAGCATCGGTCGTCGGACCAGGAATTTTTTCGGCGAGCTTGAAATTCTTGTGGTCTTCGGTCTGGCAAAAATATTGCGAGCGGAAAAGTTCCTGCGTGCAGATGATTTTCGCGCCCAGCTTTGCGGCGCGTTCGATCAACACAACGGTCCTTTTCAGGTTCGTCTCCGGGTTCGCCGATGCTTCCGTCTGGACGAGTCCAAGTTTGATTTCGGATGAAGCCGCGCGTTTCATGACTTCATTTGTTACGTTGTTTCAACCGCGCAGTCTCCTCCAGCACGATGGTTGTGAACTGCGGATCCTCTACGGCAACTTTGGGCACTTCCTGCCCGAACAGTTCGCGGATGAACTTGCCGAGCGTTTCGTTGGTCGGACCGTAGCCCGCGCCGTAAATGTAAAACTCCAGTTCATACATCAGTTCGCCGGCGTTGGCGTAACGGCGGTCCGGGTCGCGCGCGAGGCAGTGATGCAGAATGTTGTTCAGCTTGTCGTCAATGCGCGGGTCGAGCGCGCGGAAATCGGGAACCGGCTGGTTGAGGATGCGGTTGCGCGACTCCTCGGCGGTCGCGCCTTTGAACAAATTTCGTCCGAGCAGCAGATGCGCCAGCACGACGCCGGCGGAAAAAATGTCCGAGCGTTTGTCGGTGATCTGAAAATCCGCCTGTTCGGGACTCATGTAATCCGGCTTGCCAGCGACGACTTCGCCTTCCTGGTCAGTGAGAAAACCCTTGGCCTTGGCGATGCCAAAATCAGTCAGTTTCACGTCGCCCTCGAACGCGATGAGGATGTTTTTGAAGCTCACGTCGCGATGGACGATGCCCATCGGCTTGCCATTTTTGTCGGTCTTCGCGTGCGCGTAGGCCAGCCCGCGCGCGACGCGGCTGGTGATGAACACGGCCAGTTCCTTGGGCAGCGTCTGGCGTTTGTCGGCAAGCTGATGCGTGAATTGTTCAAGATTCACGCCGCGAATCAGCTCCATGGCGATGAACGCGATGCCGTTCGATTCGCCGAGCTGGTAGGTCTGGACGATGTTCGTGTGGATCAAGTCGGCGACGAGCTTGGCCTCGCCGACAAAATTTTCGATGAACATTTTCTGGCTCGCGAAATTGGGCCGGATGATTTTGATGGCGACGCGCTTGACGAATTCGCGCGCCCCGTGCTGTTCGGCTTCATACACGATGCCCATGCCGCCCTCAAAAATTTTGCGGACGATCTCGTAGCGGAATTCGTTCTGGATGGTGAAGAGCGCCACGGACGAATGGTCGGAAATTGAACCGCGAAGTCAAGCCTTGCAGCGGCTGGCAACAAAAAAAACCGCATTTTTTTTGATTTTTTCGCTTGCTTGCAACGCGCAATGGATTTTTACTCGCATCAAGTCTGGTGACATTTTCGGACTAAACAAACAAACAACAACAAACAACCAAGAGAACAAATATGGCAAAAGCACTCTCCAAAGCCCAAATCGCCGCGCTCGTCGCCGAGAAGGCTCAACTCACAAAGAAACAGGCCGTCGAAATCCTCGACCACATCGCCGCCCTCGCCTACAAGCACGCGAAAGACACGTTCACGCTGCCCGGCATCGGCAAACTCGTCCTCAAGGACCGCGCCGCCCGCATGGGCCGCAACCCAAAGACTGGCGAAGCCATCCAGATCAAAGCCAAGCGCGTCGTGAAATTCCGCGTCGCCAAAGCCGCGAAGGACGCGATCCTCGGCGTCAAAAAGTAATCAACGAGTTTCATCAAGGCGCTTCGACTTGTCGGAGCGCCTTTTTGTTTTTCATCTGTTAAAATCTGTGTTCATCTGTGGCTAAATTAAATTCATGAAACCTCGCGTCCGATTCGCCCCCTCGCCGACCGGTTATCTGCACATCGGCGGCGCGCGCACCGCTTTGTTCAACTGGCTTTACGCCCGCCACACCGGCGGCACTTTTATTTTGCGAATCGAAGACACCGATGCCGCGCGCAATTCGCAGGAAGCCGTCGAAGTCATCTTGAGCGGCCTCCGCTGGCTCGGTCTCGATTGGGACGAAGGCCCGCTCACACCCGATGCCACCGGCGCGAGCAAAGGAAATTGCGGCCCGTATTTTCAATCACAACGCAAAGCCAATTACCTCAATCGCGTCGAAGGTTTGTTGAAACGTAACCTCGCCTATGAACACGAAGGCGCGGTGAAATTTCGCATGACCCGCGAGCCAATCACGATTCACGACCTCGTCGTCGGCGATGTCGTCCGCAAACTCACCGACCGCGAGGAAGTTGATCCCGACTTCGTCATCCTGCGCTCCGACGGCCAGCCCGTGTTCCATCTCGTCAACGTCATTGACGATCTGGAGATGGACATCACGCACGTCATCCGCGGCGAAGATCATTTGAGCAACACCGCCAAGCACATCGCGCTCTTCCAGGCCTTCGGCGTCAAGCCGCCGCACTACGCGCACATCCCGCTCATCCTGAACGGCGACGGCTCCAAGATGAGCAAGCGCGACACCGGCGCTTCGCTCACCAGCTACCTCGACGAAGGATTTCTGCCCGAAGCCGTCGTCAATTATCTCTGCCTGCTCGGCTGGTCGCCCAAGGACAATCGCGAAAAACTGTCGCGCGCCGAAGTCATCGAACGCTTCGACCTGCCGCAGATCCTCCGGCACAACGCGCGGTTCGACTACGAAAAACTCCTGTGGTTGCAAGGCGAATACGCGCGCGAACTGGCCGACGACCGCTTTTACGAACTCGCCGTCCACGCCTTTTCGAAAGCCGGGATGGACACAAATAAATTTCCGCTCGCCTACGTCAAAGCCGCGCTCGACACCTGCAAAGGCAAATTCAAACTGTTCAGCGAACTGCCCGCCTATGCCGGATTTTATTTCCGCGACGAAATTATTTACAACGCCGACGACGCGAAAAAAGTTTTCATCCCCGAAAACAAACCGCGCCTCGAAAAACTCCGCGACGCCTTTGCCGCGCTGAACACCTTTGACGCCGCGACGCTGGAAACCGCGTTGAAAGAAACCGCCAACCAACTTGGCGTGAAAGCCGGCGTGCTCATTCACCCGACGCGCCTCGCCGCCACCGGCAATCCCCACGGCCCGAGCCTGTATCACTTGCTCGAAGTCTTGGGCAAAGAAAAATCGCTGGCGCGGATTGAAAACGCGCTTGCCGCTATCGGATGAATTTGCAAACAATTTGTCATGCCCACAATTTTAAGAATTAACGGCTACCAGTTTTATTTCTATGCCGAAGAAGGCAACGAGCCGCCGCACATTCACGTTGCAAAAGCTGGGTTTGATGCCAAATTCTGGTTGTCGCCGGCACGGCTCGCGGTCAATCATGGTTTCAGGCCGCATGATTTGCGGGAGATTGCCGGAATCATTGAAGATAATGAACACCTGATTTTGGAGAAATGGAATGAGTTTTTCAGACCTTAAAATCAAACGCATTGAAACATCAGCCGACACTTTGACCGTCGAGTTGATGGATGGACGCGTGTTGACCGTGCCGCTGGCGTATTATCCCACCCTGCTCCACGCAACGGAAGCCGAGCGAACAAACTGTCATCCCATCGGCGCGGGTTACGGCATCGAATGGCCGGAACTCGATTATCACTTGAGCGTTGAAGGATTGATTCAGGGGCTTCCCGAAGCCCCCGGTTTGCGCCGCGC
>DATCBW010000086.1:0-10015 GCA_036511615.1 Verrucomicrobiia bacterium
ACGCCCAAGCTGATTCCGGCGATGGCCTCGATCATCGCCAACGGGCTGCATCCGTGCGTGCTCGCGAGCCGCATTCTCGGCGGCTATTCGTTGCAGGGCGGAATGCCGGCGTGGAAATATGTGGCGAACCGTTTTCTGACGGCGGCGGAAAATTTTCTGCTCGGCGCGAAACTTTCGGAGTATCACACGGGCTACCGCGCGTTTTCGCGCGAACTGCTGGAGAAGCTCGCGCCGGACCTGGCGCGCAACTCGGACGACTTCGTTTTTGACAACCAGATGATCGCGCAAATTTTCTGGCACGGCTTCACGATTGGCGAGGTGAGCTGCCCGACGAAGTATTTCAAGGAGGCGTCGTCCATCAATTTCCAGCGCAGTTGCAAATACGGCTTCGGCTGCCTCTCGGTCGGCGCGCAGTTCCGTCTGGCGAAAATGGGGCTGTGCCGGTCGAAATTGTTCCCCAAAAATTAGCGGCGCGTGAATGAACTTGCGCCGCCTTCGCCGGCAAAAAACTCCGCCGCTGAATGGTTCAACGGCGGAGGTTGTTATTCATGGGTTATTGGGCGCACGCGCCGGCGATGCTCAAGTTGAGGTCAATTTCATCGGCCACCTTGTCCTCGGACTGTCCTTTCTGGATGTTGAAGTCGTCGCGGTTGATGCTGAAATTGGCGCGGATGACCAGCAAATCGCCCTTCAAGTTCGGCACCCGCGCGCCCAGCTTGTCCTTGAGATAGGTGAACTTGACCGGCACGGTGATTTCCTTCGTCACGCCGTGCAGCGTGAACGGGCCGGTGACATCTGCGGTGGTCACGTCGCCATCCGTCTTCACATTGGCAATTGATTTCACCTCGAAGGTGATCTCCGGATACTTGGCCGTGTCAAGCCAGGCGGCGCTGTGCAAATGTTCCTTTTGCATCGGATTGGGCACGGTGAGCGAATCGCTGGCCACGACGATTTTTCCCGTCGTCGCCGCCGGATTTGCCGGGTCGAACGTGACCGTGCCGCTGATGCCGCTGGCGCTGCCGTTGACGGATTCCAGCGGCGCGTCGAGCTTGAACACCGCGTTGTTCACGCCTTTGGGGTCCTTGAAATCAAATGTTTCCGGCGCGGCATAGGCGGCGGCGGTCAGGCTGATGAGCGGAATGAGGTGGATTAGTTTCATGGTTTGGTTTCAGTTTTTGGTTGTGTTTGTTTTTGGTTGCGAAAGAAAAGCGAGATTCCGGCCAGCACACCCGCGCCGACAACGGACGCGCCGAGAAAATCCACGCCGGGCAAAAACTTTTTCTCGTAGGAAATGCCCTCGATGCCGGTGACCGGATCAAGCGTTTTGACCATCACGCTGGTTTTCGTCCAGCCGCGATTCGCGTCTGTGGCCAGCCAGATTATCCCGGCGGACACCAGCACCAGCACGGCCAGCAGTTGCAGAATGCGTTTCATAATTCAGTTCAAGTCGAACAACAAAACCTGCGACGGTTTGGTCGCGGAAATGTTTAGCACACTTTCGTCGTCCACGCCAATCGCATCGCCGTCGGTGAGTTTGACGCCGTTCAATTCCACTTCGCCCTCGGCAACGTGAATCCAAGCGTGACGGCCCTTGGCGAGCGGCTGGGTGACTTTCTGCCCGGCGTCAAGTTTCGCGAACGACAAGTCCGCATCCTGATGAATCGCAATCGAACCATCGCGTCCGCTTTTGCTCGCGACGAGATTTAATTTCCCAGTCGGCGCGGCGGAATAATTTTTTTCCGCGTAACGCGGCTTCACGCCTTTCGCGTCCGGCTGAATCCAGATTTGCAGCAGGCGCAGCGGCTCCGTTTGCGACGGGTTAAACTCGCTGTGCTGCACGCCCGTGCCGGCGGCCATGTATTGAAATTCGCCCGCGCGGATGACGCGGCCGTTGCCCATCGAATCCTTGTGCTCGATCGCGCCGCTCAAAACGTAGCTGATGATTTCCATGTCGCGGTGCGGATGTGTGCCGAAGCCCATGCCCGGCATCACGAGGTCGTCGTTGATGACGCGCAGGCTGCGGTAGCCTATCCACTGCGGATCATAATAATCCGCGAAGCTGAAGGTGTGATAACTGTCCAGCCAGCCGTGTTTGGCGTGGCCCCGTTCGTTTGATTTACGAATCATTTTCATGCGGACACTATGCGCGCGAATTGTGGTTTTGGGAAATACCATGTTTCTTGCCTGACAATGCTTTTTAGGCATGACACCAGGAAAATCCAAGCAAGTTAAAATCTCGAAAATAAAAGTTGACACCCGTCTGCCGCTTCTAAAATATGCGACTCATCGCATGAGGGCAAAGCGGACAATCAAACGCAACTGCCGGAATTTTTCCGTCAGACCAACGCGCTCCTCGGTCACGAACCGGACTTTCTTCATCAACTGTCGGACGTTCCCAGCGACGTGTCCGGGCTGCTACGGCACGTCCCGCAGCCTTCCGGCACACGCCGGAATTGCTCCGTCAACTGACCGCACCTGTCGGCACGCGCCACCGCATCGCCGTCAATTGTCGGCGCTTCCCAGAAGCCTGCCGGAATCATTCCGGCACGCCAATACCATTCAAAAACCCTTGTATTTCGCAGTTTCGCGCCAGCGTCTTGGACTGCGGCAGCCCTCTGCCGCCGTGGACACCGCGAAAAGCGACCGAGGGTTGTCGCACTCCAAAACCTTGCGGATAAATCGGCTCTCAACCAACAACCATTAACAAAATAAACCTATGGCAAAACGCGACGCAGTTCCCAAAACCCAGGACGGCTACCTCAAATGGCATGACACCCTCACCGGCGGCGTCAATGCCAACACCCCCGGCGCAACCGCAGCCGACATGACCATGCTCACGGCGGACAACGCCGACCTGCACGCCAAAATGACGGCGCCCACCAATGCCGACAACGCCAGCAAGGCCGCCCACGCCGCCCTGAATGTTTCCATCGGCAGCAGCCAGAAAAACTCCCGCGCCCTCGCGCAACGCATCAAGAAAAGCCTCGCCTACACCACCGCCATTGGCGACACGCTGGGCATTGAAGGCCCGGAAGATTCCGTGGACATGAGCCAGCAAAAACCGACCCTCACCGCCACCGCCGACCTGGGCGGCGTCATGGAAATAGGCTTCAATAAAATGGATGCCGAAGGCGTTCACATTTATTCCATGCGCGACGGCGACGCGGGATTCACCTTGCTCGCCAGCGAAACGCATTCGCCATACATAGACAACCGGCCGTTGCTGACGGCGGGCAAACCCGAAGTGCGCCAATACAAAGCCATGTTCTTCCTCGGCAAAAGCGAAATCGGTTTGCCCAGTGCCGTCGTTCCCGCGACGGCTGCGCCGTGAACTTTAAGGACAGACCCATTTATGAAAACACTCGTGGAACAGATGTTCATTTACCTTTTTCGTCTGGGAGCGATGCTTTTTCTCACGCTTAACTGCGGCGCGCAGCCGGTTATCACCAGCCAGCCGACGAATCAGACCGCCGTTGCCGGGGCCAATGTCACGTTCAGCGTCATGGCCACCGACGCCGGCCCGTTGATCTACCAATGGCAATTGAACGCTACCAATTTTTTTGCCAACGGCATTATCGCCACGGTTGCCGGCAACGGCACACAAGGGTCTTCGGGCGACGGCGGCCCGGCCACCAATGCCCAACTGAACGGTGCCTTCGGCCTCACGGTGGATCAAGCAGGGGATTATTTTATCGCCGACACCTTCAATAATCGGATTCGCAAAGTGGATGCCAGCGGTATTATTACCACGGTTGCCGGCACTGGTTCCGCAAATTTTTCCGGTGATGGAGCAGCCGCCACCAATGCCGCTTTGAACCAGCCTTATGCGGTGGCCTTGGACAGTTTCGGGGATTTGTTCATCGCCGATTACGGTAACAACCGGATTCGCAAGGTGGATACCAATGGCGTCATCACGACGATGGCGGGCGGAGGCACGGGTGGCGATGGCATCCTGGCGACGAATTCGCTCCTCAAAGGGGACAAGGGTGTGGCGGTGGATCCGGCGGGAGATCTGTTCATTGCGGATACTTTCGACAATTGCATTCGCAAAGTGGACACCAACGGAATCATTTCAACCGTGGCTGGCATTCGTGGGGTTGGGGGTATTGGTTTTATGGGGGATGGCGAGCCGGCAACCAATGCCCGATTGAACTTGCCGTTTGGCGTAGCTTTAGATGACAACGGCAACCTCTTCATATCGGATTCCGGCAACTCTCGCATCCGCGAAGTGAATACCAACGGGATTATCAACACGGTAGCGGGAAGTGCAGCCCAAGGATTTTCGGGTGATGGCGGAGCGGCCACCAATGCAGGATTATCGAGTCCCCAAGGCATCTTCGTGGATGCATTTGGTTATCTCTACATCGCCGACACTGTCGCCCAGCGCGTCCGGCAGGTGGATGCCAATGGTATTATCACCTCGATTGCCGGCAAGGGCGGCAATGGTGGTTTTGGCGCGGGCGACGGAATTTATGCCACCAATGCCAGCCTCTGGAACCCGGCAGGCGTAGCTCTGGACAACTTCGGCAATCTTTTGATTGTCGACAAGTCGAACCTTCGTATCCGGAAGGTGTTCACCGGCCGCGATCCCGAACTAAATCTGGAGAATGTTTCTGCCAACAGCGCCGGCAATTATCAGGTCATTGTCACCGGACCTGACGGAAGTATAACCAGCAGCAATGCGTCATTGACCTTGCTTTTGCCGCCGAGCATCACGACCGAACCTTCCTATGCCAGGGCAGCCTCCGGGAGTTCCGTTGATTTCAATGTGTCCGTTTCCGGCACTCCGCCTTTCAGTTATCAATGGTTCACCAGCTCCGGAAGCAGCGCCCTCGCCGTGCCGGTTGTTTCGTCTGGACATGTGATTTCCGCCAGTCTCATCACTGGAGGAGGTGGTTACTCTTCCGCGCCACAAGTTCATTTTGTTGGCGGCAGCGGCAGTGGAGCGGATGCGAATGCTTCAGTCCTGGCCGGCATGGTTAGTCATATATTTGTAACCAGCTCTGGTTCCGGCTACACGACGCCACCCACAATTCATATTGATCCTCCGCCTGCAATTAACGCGCCTCTTTCTGACCAGACCAATTCCTTGCTGGCAATTCCATCAGTCACCCTCGCCAATTTGACAAATTATTTTGTCGTGGTGACGAATAATTACGGGGCGGTCACAAGTGACGTAGTCAGGCTGAACGTGTTTCTGCCGCCGCAAAACTTCACCATCCAAAATCTCCTGACTGGACTGCAAATGCAGCTCACCGGCACGCCGCATAATCCCTACGTTCTGCAAACAGCCACCAACCTGACGCCGCCGACAATCTGGACATCCATTATCACCAATTTTTCCGACGTGAACGGCAACTGGCAATTCACGGATACAAACCTGAACGCAGGCCAGAAATTTTACCGCGCTTTTGGGCAATAAAAGGTCATTCCTGCATAATTCAATTCTTGCGTGTGTCCCGCCGCCTGCTTGTTGAAGACAGGCCAAAAAAATGATTCTTCAAGGAGGCAAAGCCATTTTCGCGCCGGTTGACGGATCTCGCGGAATGGCTTTGAGATAATCCGGCACCAGATCAGAAATGCTCGCGGGCGGATGGCCTTTCTCCAAGTCGTAGGCGCGGGCGGCGAGTTGAATCATCAGCCGGCGGGTTTTAGCTTCCTGGCCTTGAAATGCGTTTTCAGCTTTGCGCGTTGTCTCGGCCACCTGTTTGTGTTTCCACAAATAGGTGATGTAATTTTTCAAGCCGGGGTTGACGCGGCTGCGCATGATGTCTTCCTGCTCCATGACATCGGCCCATGCCGGGCGGTTGGTTTCAAACGATTCCAGGGCTGCCGCCGTTTCGCGGCAGGATTTGGCGTCCAGTTCACTGGAGAGATTCTGCAAACGTTCGGTGCCGAGACTTTCAATGGTGTCGCCAATCATGACATCAGCCACAAAACCGCCGCGTCCAGATTCGCTGCCGAAATGGATGGCGTCCAAATAAGATTTGGCCGCGTCGTCCGGCCGGTTTTCCAATTCGGCCAGCCGGCCTTCGGCGGCCAGAGTTTGCGCCAGGTTTCTTAACGCAATCAGGTCCTTGGTGTGGTTTTGCCAATAGCCAACGGAGTATTGAACCGGCACGCGACATTCATTGCTGAATGCCGAACGCATGATTGCCAATGCTTCAGAATTGGAAGCGACCAGCGAAGCCAGTTCTAGTTCGCTCATGGTTTCATAAAGACCGGCCTGTCCTTGAAGCAACTCCCCGGCGTTGACAAAGGTGTCGTAGCCGTTCGGGTTGGGCATAGGTGAATCGGCCAGCGGAGCCGGGTGGTTGCCGAACTCAAGCAGCGCGAAGAAAAACGCAAAGGGCAGGACAAAAATGAGGACGAGGATGATTCGGTTGCGGGTGCTGTCGGACATACGGCGGCAGACTGGCAAATAATTGGAGGGCGTCAATCATTCAAATGCGTTTTCTGCTGTGGCAAATTGCAGCAAATTAACATAGTCTGTCCGACATACATTATGACCGACCCGCGTTATACCAAACTGGCCACGCTGCTGGTGAACTATTCCACCGCGTTGAAAAAAGGCGACCGCATCCTGCTCGACATGATTGACGTGCCGGACGAATTCACCGTGGAACTCATCCGCGCTGTGCGCGCGGCGGGCGCGACGCCGCTGGTCGAGACGCGCCACACCCGCGTCGGGCGCGAGCAGTTGCTCGGCATCACGGAGTCGCAGGCCGCCGCCGTTCGTGACATCGAAATGTTCCGCATGAAAAAGATGCAGGCTTACATCGCCATTCGCGGCGCGGACAACATGAACGAAAATTCCGACGTGCCGAGCGACCGCGTGCAGTTGTATTCCAAAGTCATCCGGCCGGTGCAGGATTATCGCGTCAACAAAACGCGCTGGTGCGTGTTGCGCTGGCCGACGCCGAGCATGGCGCAGGCCGCGGGCATGAGCACGGAGGCGTTTGAAAATTTGTATTTCAACGTTTGCACGATGGATTATGCGAAGATGGCGCGGGCGATGGCGCCGCTGGAAAAGTTGATGAAGAAAACGGACCGCGTGCATTTGAAGAGTCCCGGCACGGATTTGAGTTTCAGCATCAAAGGCATTGGCGCGAAAAAATGTGAAGGCACGCGCAACATTCCCGACGGCGAAGTGTTTTCCTGCCCGGTGAAAAATTCCGTGAACGGCACGATTCAATTCAATACGCCGACGCTTTATTCGGGCACGAAATTTGAAAACGTGCGCCTCGTTTTGAAAGATGGGAAAATTGTCGAGGCGACGGCGAACAACACGAAACGGCTCAATGAAATTCTGGACACCGATCCGGGCGCGCGTTACATCGGCGAATTTTCGCTGGGTTTCAATCCGCATATTTTAAGCCCGATGTGCGACATTCTGTTTGACGAAAAAATCACCGGCTCGCTGCACTTCACGCCGGGCCAGGCCTACGAAGATTGCGGCAACGGGAATAAAAGCGCGATCCACTGGGATATGGTGCTCATCCAACGCAAGGAGTGGGGCGGCGGCGAGGTGTGGTTTGACGGCGAACTCATCCGCAAGGACGGAATTTTTCTGACGAAGGATTTGAAACCGCTGAATCCGGCGAATTTGAAATAATGGCGTCTGGATTGTTGCACTTGCAATTATTCGGAAAAAGAATCTAATAGACCTCAATTTCGCGTGTCATGTATGAAACCGGCACGATAAGCGGCCAATAAAATTATGGCTGAATTCAAATTTCCCTGCCCGCAATGCGGCCAGAACATCCAGTGCGGCACTGGTTATTCCGGGACGCAAATCAATTGCCCGGCCTGCCAGCAAGCCATCGTTGTCCCGCCAGCGCCGCCTTCCGCCGTGCCGGTTCCACCGCGGACAGCGACATCTTCTGCGATAAGGCGGGGCACTCCCGTTCTCGGGGCTGGACAGCAATCTTTCGGTGCGCCGGTCCGGTCAAAGTCGCGTGCGTTGCGAAATTCCTTGGTCATTGGGGCAGCGGTGGTTGTTCTCGCCGGATTTGTCATCGGCGGCTGGTTTGGTTACGAGCAGGGCAAGATTCGTAAAGGCGGGCAAAATTTGATCGGCTGGTGGAAACTTGACGATGGCAGCGGAACTGTGGCGCGGGACAGCAGCCATGCCTTGAACGGCAATGATGGAAAATTGATGGGCGGCCCGAAGTGGGTGAAAGGCAGGCAAGGCGGAGCGTTGCGGCTTGGCGGAAACCAATACGTCGCCTTAGGCAACATACTTCAAGGCGGCTACTCGGAAATGACCATCGCCTGCTGGGTAAAGCATGGAAAATCTCAATGGCAGAACATCGTCGAACGAAGTTCCTGGGACAAATCTGACGGCATCGGCCTGATGATGGATTACAACACCACTTCAGTTTCGTTCGGCCACTATGCAATTGTCGAGGCCAGTTCTACCGTCAATGTCCAGGACGACCAATGGCATCATGTGGCCGGCACCATGCGCCCAAACGGCTCCGATTATATTTACTCAATATATGTGGACGGCAAGCTGGACAACACCGCGACCAATTCCATGGGACTCACACCCACATCCAACGGCTGGGCCATCGGCGCGCGCTACGATGGCACATGGACTTATGAGGGATTGGTTGAGGACGTTCGGATCTACGATCGCGCGCTTTCCGCTTCGGAAATTCAGGCGATTTACAAGGAGCAAAAATAACGGGGGAATTGGCGAATGACGTTCACGATGCTTCTTTGAGAATCCCTAGAAACTGTTTCATCGCGGGCGACAGCACCTTGTTCTTTTTGTAGATCGCGGCGAGCGGACGGAAAAATTCCCCGTCTTCAATCGTCACGGACGCCAGCGTCTGCTTGGCGATTTCCTGGATGACCGTGCCTTGCGGCACGATGGAGATGCCCGCGTCAATTTCCACCGCGCGTTTCACGGTCTCGACGTTGTCGAATTCCATGACGTGCTTCACTTCCACGCCGTATTCCTTCAAAATCTTGTCCAGCGCCTTGCGCGTCGGAATGTCCGGCTCGAAACCGATGATTTTCTGCCCGACGAGCGCCTTGAGCTTGACCGATTTTTGTTTGGTGAACGGATGTTGCGGATGGCAGATCAGCACGAGCGGCTCCTTGCGCAGCGGGACGATTTCCAGCTTGGAATCCTTGACCGGATACGCGATGAGACCGAGGTCCACGACGTTGCTCAACACGTCGTCATACACCTGGTTGGCCCGGCGATACTCGACGTGGATGTTCACCGTCGGGTAGCTCTTCATGAACCGCTTGATGTAGGGTGGCAAATCATGCAGGCCGATGGAATAAATCGTCGCGACGCGGATCGTGCCGGAAATGATGTCCTTCAACTCCTGCAATTTGCTGTGCAGCGATTCGTAGGTCTGGATGATCTGCTTGCTGTAATCATAAAGCATCTGGCCTTCGCGCGTGAGGCGGAACTTTTTCTTGCTGCGCTCGATGAGCAGCGACTTGAAAGTGCGCTCCAGCGCGCTGATCTGCTGGCTGACTGCGGACTGGGTGACGCCGTTGATTTGCGCGGCCTTGGTGAAGCTTTCCGTTTCCGACAGGTCGCAATAGACTTTCAAGCTTTCGATTTGCATAAGCCGAATTAAACAAATTTGTGATTGCCAGTCAACGCTGTTATGCGGCGGCCAGGGCGGACTTCACTTTCATCAAAAGTTCCGTGCTGGTGAACGGTTTTTGCAGATAGCCGGCGTCCGTTTGTTGGTCCTCCGGCAGGACATAGCCGCTCATGCACAGCACCGGCACGGCCAGCCCCTCCTGCTGGAGGCGTTCGATCAGTTCGCGCCCGCCCATGCCCGGCATCACCAGATCGGTGACGATGAGATCAACCTGCGTGTCCGGCTCCGACAAAACCTGCAACGCCTTCTTCCCGCTGTTCGCCGTCAAAATTTTGTAGCCGAATTCCGTCAAAATGGTTTCCGCCATCGTCAGCAGCAAACTTTCATCGTCCACCACCAGAACCGTTCCCGAACCGCGCAGTTCCTTGTCCGAACCGGCG
>DATCBW010000087.1:0-4341 GCA_036511615.1 Verrucomicrobiia bacterium
CGCAGCGCCGATTTCCAAATCGGCAGGCTGGTTGCGGCTGGTTGTTTTGAGCCGGACCGGAGTGCGGCGTTCCAGTTGAAACATCACGGGTTTGTCGCCGGGCGTCCAGCCGCCGGAGATGGGCGTGAACCATTGCAGGAACGGCAGCCAGCGCACCAGCGGAACGTATTCGCCAAAGATGACGAGCTTTTGCTTGTGATAAGTGGCGGCCAGTTCGCCCTGCGGATTGACGAGAAACGCGGCGTTGAAATAGTTTGTCCCGCTGGCCGATTTCGTCATGTCCTCGCCGTTGAGGATGAGCCAGACGTGGTGCGTCCGCGCGAGCGCGCTGATGGCGTTGCAGTTTTCCGCGTTCATTTCCGGCACGGCGGATTCCGGCCAGATCAGCAGGTCGGGCTGGTTCGTGAGCGCGGCTTCGTTCTGCGCGAGAAATTTTTGGAACAGGTTTTCGTCGGTGTCGGGATTCCAGATGACCGTTTGCGGAATGTCCGGTTGCATCATCGTGACGCGCAAAAAATTGTCGGTCGTTACTCCGCGACTCATCCAGAAAAATCCGCCGACAAAACAGAACACCGTGGCGGTCAGCGGGAGCACAATTTCCGCCTGCCAGATGAAGCGGACAGCCGGGTGGCGGAAAATCATTTGTGCGGACGAAAAAAGCGCGAGCGAAAACCAGACGACGAGAAACGACACGCCATAAACGCCCGTCAACGCCGCGATCTGGATAAGTGGAACGAGCTGGTATTGCGAGACGCCGAGGAAGCTCCACGGAAAGCCGCCCAGCAGCCGCGCCCGCAGCATTTCCAGCGCGACCCACGCCGCCGCGCCGCCAAGCGTCCAGAGCAAACGGCCGCTCCAAGTTGAAAGTTGAAAGTTGAAAGTTGAAAGCAGCCACGTCCACACGCCGGAAAACAACGCCAGATACGCCGCCAGCGCCAGCCACCCAAGCATGGGGAGAAATGGAATTCCGTGCCAGTCATACGGAATCAGCAGCAACCAGTAAAGCGACGCAAGCCAGAACGCAAGTCCGCTGACAAAGCCGGCGCGAAAGGCGTCGGCGCCGTTCTTTCCGCGCGCCGCGAACAGCATCAGCCCCGGCGCAATCCACGCAAAACCGGCGATGCTGAATTTCGGAAACGCGGCGGCGAGCAGCAGTCCGGCTAAAATGGCGACGAGATAACCGCTGCGCCAAAAGAGTTCCATCAAAACGCTGGCGGGAATTTCAAACGGCGAGAATCCGTCGCAGAAGGTCGAGCCGAGCTTCGTGCAGTTTGCGGCCTCGCGCTGAACCGCGCGGCCGGCGTTGACGACGACGGCCTCGCGCGAGCCGCGCCAGACGGCAAAGTCGGCGGAAGAATTCCCAGCGTAGTCAAATCCGCGTTCGCCAAACTTTTCCGTGAGCGCGCGGAGTTTGTTTCCGCTGCGCAAATTCGTTTTGCCGTCGCTGGCGAGCACTTCGTCGAAAATCCCGGCGTGATCGGCGACCGGCTGCGCCATTTTCAAATCGGAAGCGGTGGCGAGAATAATTTTGCGCCCGGACTTTTTTTCCGAATGCAGCCAGGCGAGAAATTTTTCATTGTAAGGCAGCGTGGCGGGATCAATCTGCACGCGCACCGCGAGTTTTTGTTTCAGCCACGCCCGCCCGCGCGTCCACCAGAACAGGATTTGAAAGATGGCCAGCGGATTCCGCCGCAGCAAGCGCGCGAGCGATTCCCACATCAAATCGGTGCGGAGCAGCGTGCCGTCGAGATCAACGACGAGCGGGACTTTTTGAGTGTCGGCCACGCCGTATGCTGGCGGATTGAGTTGGCCGCTGGCAAGACTTCTACTACGCTGTCGCGGTGAAATTCAGCCTGCGAAACACGTTCTGCGTTTTCGGCCTCGTGCTGTTGTGGCGGGTCGCGCTGCTCATTTTCACCGCGCAGCCGATCCCGGCGAACGACGCCTTTTTCTTCGACGGTGCGGTCGTGAACTGGATTTTGCACGGTCACTATTTCAATCCCAGCCTGTCCGCCGTCTTTCCGATTTCCGGCCATCAACTTTACGCCGCCTACCCGCCGCTCTATCAGGCGGTGCTGCTGGGGTGGATGAAGCTTTTCGGCACGACCGTCATTTCGGCAATGGCGCTTCATGTCACCTTGTTCGCGGTTTCGGGATTTCTCGTGGTGTCCATTGTCCAACAATTTTTTCCGGCGGCGGCGAATTACGCGCTGGCCGTGCTGCTGCTTTTTGGCATCACTTTTGACGACCGGCCGGAAGGTCTGGCGCACGCTTTCGGACTGGCCGCGCTGCTGCTGCTCACCGGCAAAATATCCGGCAACGGCAAATGGAAAACCACCGCAGCCATTTCACTTTTGCTGCTCGCCGCCCTTTACACGTCCGTCATTGTCGGCGCGTTTTATTTCGGCGTGGGATTCATTGCAGCGGCAGCCGCGTGGCTGGCACGGCGGAAAAACGATTTGTTCACTTCATTCATCGCGGCGGCGGTTTTGTTCTCGGCCATCACCTTCACCATCGCCAAAACCGAACCGCTGTGGTGGGCGGGCTTTCAGGAAAATGCGCGGCAGACGCCGGTGCTGGCCGTCGGCTTCCGCGTGCCGGGCGGGTTGGAAATCCTCAAGCTCGTCCGCAACGCTCCGGTTTTTCTCCTGGCGCTGGCGTTGCTGCCGTTTGTGTTTGCGCGGCGGAAACACATTTTTTCCGCGACCGAACCGTGGCTGTTTCTGGTTATCGGCGTTTTTGCAATGGGCTGGGTGCTGCTGGTGGCGGACATGACGCTGCTTGCGGCGAACTACGTCGGCTACGTCATGTTCACTCAAATCATCCTCGCCGCCGGACTGCTGGCGCTGGGCGAAAAATATTTTTCCGAACATCGCTGCCGGCTGCGCGGGCTGATGATCGGCTGCGTGATTTTGATTTCCGTCCGCGCCGTGGGCATGACGACCTGGGGCACGGCGTGCGCGTGGAAAAACAGTTATCCGCGCACGCAGGAAACGTTGCGCGCGGAGTTCGCGCCGTTCGCGACCAACGATGCGCCGGTCGTAGTGTCGTCCGCGTTTTTATACACCGCGCTGGCATGCAACGTGAAAAATCCCATCCACTCCGACTGGTATTTTGACCGCGCGAACTGGACGAACAACGCCGACCTCGACGGCTTCATTCACCTCAAGCCGCAAAAGCTGGTGTTGGTGCAGTTCGATTATTACCGCGCGTTCCAGCCGTTGTTGAAACGGCTTCAGCAACGGCCCGGCCTGGTGAAAATCCGCGCGCATGATTTCGCGGCGGTGCGGACGCCGGACTCGATTCCGTCGCTGCAACGCGTCGTGCAGCACATTTCCTGGGCGCCGGTGATTGTGGATTTGGACTGGGAAAATCCGGCTGCGCCTTGAACGCGCACGGTTGAAGCAAAGATTTTCACAATGCGCAAAAAAGCGCGCCGGGATGAATGCTCATTTCGGCGCGTTGCAAGCTGCGGCTCTGGTTTCTGATTATACCGCATTTGGGAGACCGGCTCGCTCCAGTCGCTGGGGCCCGCCGAGCCGAGGGCGTTGGCATAGGCGGTGGAAAACTCATCCAATGCGGGCTTGACTGCGGCCAGTGCCGGGATGGGTGCCAGGTAACTAGCACAAGTAACAATAAAGCTCTCATAAACATAGCCGTCTAACGAAAAAAGCTGAGCCACCGCCGACTCGCGGCGTGGATTGCAACCGCAGCGGCAACGGCGGTTGGCTCCGGCGACTGGTTAGGCCACATGGCTATCTCACTAATTTGTGCTGTGAATCGCATCGGCCACTACTTGGTTTGTGCTGGCAAGCTGCTCAATAAATGCTCGCAACTTTCGCTCTCTGTCTGTGTCGGCATGAACTGCATACCACTGGTAATAATTCGCAATCGGTCTCGAAAGTATCCGAACAGCATTGCTCTTGTCGCCGGACTCGATCAACTCAATAACACGGCTGGCTTCGGCAGCGTGCTCACCATCTGAACTCTCCATCTCATCCATCATCTGCCGAACGGCTTGGTTCGTAATGTGTCGTTCGTAATACCGATAACCAACATAAAAACCTATCACCAAACCAACCACCAGCGAGACAGATGCAATCAATGGTTTCATGGCGTAATGTGGCCTAACGAAAAAAGCTGAGCCACCGCCGACTCGCGACGTGAACCGCGACAGCGGAACTGCAAGCGCCAACGGCGGTTGGCTCCGGCGACTTGTTAGGCGGCAACATATCGAATAACTCTAGAGCGTATCTCATAAATAGGGCTTGTAATTTTTGCGGTTGATTTATAGATGGTTATGGATGGAACTGACCAACGAACAATGGCAGGTCGTGGCGG
>DATCBW010000088.1:0-4393 GCA_036511615.1 Verrucomicrobiia bacterium
TTGTTCGGTCGAGCCGATGACCTGCACTCCGGTCGAACCGCTTTTCTCGTATTGGACCGGTTCCTGCATGCGGGCGACCGGAGCTATGGCATCGGCGAGTGTCATCTGATTTTGCAGCGCGTCCACCTCGTTGATTTTTATGGTGGGATTTTTCATCTGCGCCACCCATTCCTGCCGCGACTGAATGAACCAGTTGTAGCGGTCAACATAAAACACATCCGCGCCAATGGAGGAAATGCTGTTCAAAAACGAGTTGTTCAGTCCGTCAATCGCGGTGCCCATCAGCGTGACGGTGAGCACGCCGATGACGATGCCGAGGGTGGTCAGCACCGAACGCAGCTTGTTGGCGCGGATGGCGCTCCACGAGATGTTCAAGCCTTCGCGCAGTTCGGTGAGGAAATTCATGCGAACTCAATTGATTTTGTCATCGCTCGCAATCAGCCCGTCGCGGATGCGGATGATGCGGCGGGACAGCCGGGCGACGTCTTCCTCGTGCGTGACCACAATGATCGTGTGACCGCGCCGGGAAAGCTGGTCGAACAACGCCATGATTTCCGCGCCGGTTTTGGAATCAAGATTTCCCGTCGGCTCGTCGGCCAGCAAAATCGAAGGCTGGTTGACGAGCGCGCGGGCGACGGCGACGCGCTGGCGCTGGCCGCCGGAAAGTTCATTCGGCTTGTGATGCACGCGGTCGGCCAGCCCGACGTTGGCCAGGTTTTCCAGCGCGATTTTTCGCCGTTCGACAGAAGGAACGCCCGCGTAAATCAAAGGCAGTTCCACGTTGCGCAGCGCGCTGGAGCGGGGGAGCAGGTTGAACGTCTGGAAAATAAAGCCGATTTCCCGGTTGCGGATTTCGGCGAGCTGGTTGTCGTTCATCTCACTGACGTGGCTGCCGTTAAGTTCGTAAGTGCCGCCGGTCGGAGTGTCGAGGCAGCCGATGAGGTTCATCAGCGTGGACTTGCCGGAGCCGGACGGTCCCATGATGGCGACGTATTCGCCGCGCTGAATTTCGAGCGACACTTCGCGCAGCGCGTGGACGGTTTCCGCGCCCATCTGGTAGCGCCGCGAAATTTTCTGGAGATGGATGAGGCTCACGGCTTGGGCTTCTCGCTGTCCGCGCCGGAGGATGGCTTTTTGACAATTTCCTTGCCGTCATCGAGGTCGTGGGCAATGGCCTTGAAACCGCCGGTGACAATTTCGTCGCCTTCCTTCAGGCCGTCGGTGATCTCGTAATAATCTTCGTCGCTGATGCCAATTTTCACCGGCACAGCTTTGACGTGATTGCCTTCCACCACAAAAACCACGTCCACGGGTTTGCTGGCGTCATTTGCTTTCTTGTCGGCTTTCGTTGTGCTGGTCAAAGCCATGTCTTCATTTGGAACCGAATTGGTTTTCGGCGCGTCGTTTTCGCCATTTGCCTTCGGTTTGATGACGCGTGTGGTGACGCTGGCGATGGGCGCGGCGATGACATTGGTGTGCGAGCGGGTTTCAATTTCCGCAGTTACGCTCATGCCGGGCCGGAACGAGTTGGTTTCCGTGAAACGGACGCGGACTTGAAACTGCGTGGCGGACTGTCCCGCAGAGGACGAGCCGCCGGAACCGCCCGCGGCGGAACCGGTGTTGAATCCCTCGGACGAATTGGCGACGGCCGTGACGACGCCGGCAAATTTCTTGTCCTTGAAAGAATCCACTTCCAGTTTCGCGTTTTCCCCGGCCCGCACCAGCACGACGTCCATCTCGCCGATGTCCACTCGCGCCTCCATCCGGCTCAAATCGGAAATGATCATGATGTCCGTGCCGGCATTTTGCACCGTGCCGAGAACGCGTTCGCCGGCCTGCGAATTCAGGGTCGTGATGGTGCCGTCGAGCGGCGCGACGATGGTGGTCTTGTCCAGCGCATCCTGCGCGCTGTCCACGTTGGCCTTGGCGACATCCACCTGATGCCCGGCGCTTTCGACCTGCGCCTGGGCCACGTCGCGGGCGACTTTGAACCCGATGAAGTCTGAATCCGAAAGCAGTTTGCGGTCGGACAATTCCTTGTTCCGCTTGTAATCCGCCTCCGCCTTTTCGAGGTTTGCTTCGGCGGTAGCCTTGGAAGCCAGCGAAGATTCATAATTCGCCCTGGTCTGGTTGATGGCGGCGATGTAAAGGTCCGGCTTGATCTTCAACAGCAGGTCGCCTTTGTGGACGAACTGGCCTTCCTTGACCGGCAGCGAGATGATTTCGCCGCTGACCTCCGGGCTGATGTGGACCTGCACCACGGGATAAATTTTCCCGTTCGCCACGACCGTTTCCGTGATGGTATGGCGTGTGACCTTCTCGGTCTGGACGGTGACGCCGGAAACTTTTTTGCTCAACGTCCAGAACATTGCGGCCGCAATCACGGCGACCGCGACGATGGCGAACACAATGTATTTCCAAGGGCCTTTGCGTTTGAGTTTGGGCGGGCGGGCTTCAGGATGTAAAATTGGAGGTGGTTCCACACTGCAAGCCTGCCCAAAGCCGTGTGTGTTGTCCAGAACACGAATTGGTTTAGAAGCAACGTTCGTTGGCGGGGCAGGGTGGTTGTCATTTGCGAGTCCAACCAAAAAATAATCCTGCGGACTTTTTTGTCCGCGCTGAAAAAAAAGCAACAGCGGACAAATTTTGATTTTTCCAAAATTGTTGTAATTGCCAATGAAACCCCTGTGGGCTGGGCTTGGCATCGCCTTTGCTATTTGAACGTCGGTTGTCGTTTGTTGTTGAATTTGGGTGGGGAACCGTGAGGGCAACGAAGTTTGTGGGGACTTAAACTAGTTGCTGTCGCGGCTGAAATCCAAGGAGGAACACGACGCACGCGCCCGCTGAATTTGCCCGTGGTTTGAACCGGGTCTGCCTTAAGGAGGTGACGGTCAGCGGCGGCTGGATCGGTTTGGGCGCGTGCGTGGTTCTTGAGGAATCAAGCTGGGAATAATCTCGCAACCAAAGCTTTCATCTTCTCGCCGTGACACTACGCGCCGCGTGGTTTAATTTGCGCGCATGGAAAAAACGACTCTGACGCTCGGCCACTCGCCCGATCCCGATGATGCCTTCATGTTTTATGGACTGGCAAAGGAACTCATCCCAGCGCACGGTTTTCATTTTCAACACATCCTTCAGGACATCCAGACGCTGAACGAACGCGCCACGCGCGGTGAACTGGACATTTCCGCCGTCAGCATCCACGCCTACGCTTTTGTTTCCGACCTATACGCGCTCCTGCCCAGCGGCGCGAGCATGGGCGACGGCTACGGCCCGATGCTCGTGGCCCGGCAGAAATTTTCCCGCGAAGAAGTTGCCAAGAAAAAAATCGCCGTGCCCGGAACCATGACCAGCGCGTTTCTGGCGCTGCAACTCTGGCTCGGCAAACCGGCGAAGGAATTCAATTACATCGTCGTGCCGTTCGACCAGATTTTTTCCGCCGTGAAAAATGGCGTGGCGGAAATTGGTTTGATCATTCACGAGGGCCAGTTGACTTACCAGAAGGAAGGACTCGTTGTTTGCGAAGACCTCGGCGTCTGGTGGGGGCGCCAGAACGACGGACTGCCGCTCCCGCTTGGCGGCAACGTGATTCACAAACGGTTTGACCCGGCGACCCGCAAAATAATTTCCGACACGCTCACCGCCAGCATTCAATTCAGCCTGGATCATCGCGCCGAAGCCGTTCAACACGCGCTGCAATACGCCCGCGACATGGGCCGCGACCTCGCCGACAAGTTCGTCGGCATGTATGTCAACCACTGGACGCTCGACTACGGTGAACGGGGCAGGGAATCCATCCGCCGGTTTCTTGGCCAGGCGTTCGAGCGCGGCCTCATCCCGCACCGGCAGGAGCTGGAGTTCGTGGTTTGAAGCGGTGTTGAATCGCGTCTGGAATTGCTGCGTAATAAAAGTCCGCCGGGTTGCAACTCTGTAGATTGCGGTTCAAAACGAATCAAGCTCCGTCAGCGACCCGGTGGCTGTCGTTCAATTCAACGACCGCTCTCACTTAACAATCGAATCAGGCGCTTGTTAAACTGTTCCTCCCGCAGCAATTTTTCCAGCGGCAGATGCAGCCGGTAGCGCCAGTAATAATTCGGAATGGCCGGCACGTTGATGCGTTCGGCCTCCACGTTGGCGCGGCGCAATTCGCCGTCCAGGCCCAGCAAGTCCTGCCATTGAAAAATGCTCCACATCGCCGGCGAGGCCAGATGCTGCTGCACGACGGCCTCGACGATTTCCGGCGTCGCCTCGGACGGCGCTTCGCCGGCCCCGCCCAGTTCGCGGTTGAAGAATATTTGCGTCAGCGCGCGGTCTTCCTTCCACCAGCCGCGGATCGTGGTCATGTCGTGCGTCGAGGGCGTCACCACGCTCAAATACGGCGCGTCCGCCGGCC
>DATCBW010000089.1:0-2567 GCA_036511615.1 Verrucomicrobiia bacterium
CTGCAAGGCGTCCACCTGATCCTTCATCAGCGCGATGAGTGGCGAGACGACGATGGTGAGGCCGGGCCGCACGAGCGCAGGCAGTTGGAAGCAGAGCGACTTGCCGCCGCCAGTCGGCAGCACGGCGAAAACGTCACGGCCCGCGAGCGCGTCGCGGATGATTTCCGCCTGCAACGGTCGGAACGAACTGAAACCGAAAAATTGTTTCAGCGGTGTGAGCAGTTGGTCGCGGTGAGATTGCACGTGCCAAGAATAAAGTGACCGGCGGCGGTGACAAACATGAAAACCTTCCGCTCAAAACGCCGTCAGCTCAACAGGATTTTGCGCACTTCACCTTCAGGGTCGTTCTCCATGCGGCATTTGTTGTCGAATACCATCGTCGGGCATTGATCTGGATCAAACGGTTTCCAAGTCAAACCGGACTGGCTGGGATTGCCGGTGCGGGCGAAGTTCGCCCATGCGGTGGCCATCTGCTTGGCCAGCTTCTGTGCCTCCGGCGTGTTGCCGGTGCCTTGTTCGCAGCGCTTCGTGTTGTCGAAGCAGAAGGCCAGCTCGGCGGTGTGCCACGCGCCGGCGTCTTCCAGCATCGGCGATTGCCAGGTGAAAAAGTAAGTGAAAACCGGCGCGGCCTTCCGGTCATGTTTCATCCCGGCCATGCGCGTGACATTGTTGCGCACGAGCAGGCCGCTCACGCCGTAGGACAGCGTGGGGATGCTCTTCTCTGGATGCGCCTTCTTCATCGCGGCGATCAACGCGGCGGCCTTGGCATCACCGATCATCTCCGCCAGGGAGTCGTGCCATTCCGCCTCGGTCGGTTTGGAGGACATCCGGTTGCCTTCTTCACTTACCGAGCCAATCAACATGGGCACGTTCTTGGAAATATCCGGCGCACCTTCAAAAAACGAACGCATGGTGATGACTCGCCCGTCAACCGTTGGCCCGCTGCCGACGTGCGGCGTGGCTCCCGACGGCGCGCCCATGCCGAGGCTTTTCGGCCTCGGCCCGTTGACCTTTTCGGCGACGGCTGCTGCGGCCGCGTTCAGTGTGGCCCAATCCATTTTTTGCAGGGCACCGATGTCGTTTGGCCGCAGTCCCAGTTGGGCCATGACATATTTCGCATATTCCCGTGATTGTTCGGCGCTGGGAGGATTGCCGCCGCCACCCGACTGCACTGCGGCGCGATGGAATAATCCCGCCGCCGACGGCATGCCCATCAAGCACGTCACTTTCGACCCGCCGCCCGACTGGCCGTAGATCATCACGTTGTCGGGATCGCCGCCGAAATTGGCGATGTTGTCGCGCACCCATTGCAGCGCGGCCACGAGGTCGGTCATGCCGACGTTCACGGAATCCGCATAGGCCGGCCCGCCGATCTCGGACAGATCGAGAAATCCGAGGACGTTGAGGCGGTGATTGACGGTCACGGAGACCACGTTGTGTTGCCGCGCCATTTGCGCGCCTTCCTGCGAAGGCAGTTCGTAGGCGGAGCCGAAGAAGAAACCGCCGCCGTGAAAATAAACCATCACCGGACGCTTGCCGGTCAGGCTCGGTGTCCAGACATTCAGCTTGAGCATATCTTCATTCTGATAACCGTCGTCCCAATCCTGAATGAACGACTGTTCGATGGAACCCCACACGGCGTCGCCCTCGCCCTGCTTGGCGGCGGGGCGATCCCAGCTATGCAGGTTTTGCGGACAATTCGGCCCGTAAATCAGCGCGGGATATTCGCCGTCCCACGGCTTGGGCGGTTTGGCTGGAAGCCAACGGTTTTCGCCGCCCGTGTTCTGGCCATAAGGTATGCCTTTGAATGTGAAGACGTCGCCAGACACGAAGCCGCGGACTTTGCCGTATTGCGTGTTTGCGACGGCCTTGCGCGGCGTGGAGCAGGTTCCTGGTTCCTGATGGCCTCCGGTCTTGGTGCTGTCGGAAGCGTAAGCAGTTCCAGTGAACGCGGCACCCACGCCTGCGGCGGCGGAAAGGAACAGTGCCTGGCGTCGAGTAAGTTTATTGCCGTTTTCAGAATGTGAATTTGACATGGTGAGGTCTTTCTATTGCGTTGAAAATTTCATTTTGCGTCCGGCGTTCCGAGGCTGGTTTATTTGAGTGGGATCAGCATCTGCGTGAATGAATGTGCGGAAAAGCTGTAATTGATTTTATTGCCGCTGAACTGGATTTCTTTGGTGGCGATGGCTACTCCTTCTTGGGTTTTTGTATTCGTCGCCGTGACAGAATTGCCATTGACCTCCTTGACCGTGGCGTTCCCCGTGTATTCTCCGCTTTGCAAAAGTATATCAGAGGTGATGGCGTCCGTTTCATTCCGGTTGACGACATTGACCACCAGAGTTTTGGTGCCGTCATTTAACACGGCGGTGACATCCAGATAGGGAATGTCATTAAAAACTTTGTTGCTGTATTTTTCACTGTTGGCATACACGTCCAGCGCGGTGCCGCGCGCGTTGTTGGAATACAGATAGAAAGCCTGATACAGCGCGTTCTTGTAATCGCCATCGGGTGAATTTCCCACCAGGCTGGAAAGCATCGTGATGTTCGCCATTTTGACGATGTCG
>DATCBW010000090.1:0-26818 GCA_036511615.1 Verrucomicrobiia bacterium
CTGCTACGATTTATTTCCCTGACGCGCTCTTCGCCTCGCGAATCATCATTTCCAACTGCTTCGGCCGCTGATCCGCGCCGTAAATTTCCGGCACGCCGCTCAAGTCCTGGAGCAGTTCATCCGGCGTGACCTCCTGCACAAACGGACTCCCCGCCAGCCATTCGGCGAACTCGCCCGCCACCGCCGCGAGCCGCATCGCCGCGCTGGATTGTTCGAGCGACATCGCGCCGCCGGTGTAAGGCACGTCCCACGCCTGCTCGCGGACTTCCGTGGTGCCGGGAATTTTGTAGCGCACCCGCACCGTCGCCAGCGGGCCGTCGCCCTGCGGATTCACCTGCACCGTATAAAGCGCATTGCCCGCCTCCTGCGCGGCGATTTCGGCGGCGAGCACCGAGTTGTCGCGGAACTGCTGCTGGGTGAGCTGATGCGTCGCGTAACCGATCTGCCGCCACGCGGTCACGCGCTGTGGATTGAATTCCACCTGCACCTTCACGTCCTCCGCCGCGACCTGCAACGCGCCCGCGAGCTTGGCTGCAAAATCCTGCGCCGCATCGTCCGGCGAATTGAGAAACGCATAACGCCCGTCGCCATTGCCCGAAAGTTGTTCCAGCAGATCGTCGTTGTAATCCTCCCAGCCGATGCCGAAGCAGTCGAGCGCGATGCCCTGTTTGCGCTGCGCCTCGACTTTTTGCTTGAGCACCGCCGCGTCCACGTTGCCGAGATTCGCCGCGCCGTCGGTGAGCAGCACGACGCGGTTGATGCCGTTGGCGAGGTAATGCCGCCGCGCCGTTTCGTATGCCAGCCGCATCGCTTCTTCGAGATTCGTGCCGCCTTCCGGCGTGATGCCGCCGACTTGCGACAGCGTTTCGCCGGCCTTATCGCCGGACACGCCGTCCGCCCACAACCGCGCCGTGCGCGCGAACGTGACCACGCTCACGGTGTCCTGCGGATGCAATTGCGACGCCAGCACGCGCAACGCCGCGCGGATGATGGCCACGCGGTCGGCGCGCTCCATCGAGCCGGAAACGTCGAGCAGCAGCACCAGGTTCAACGGCCGACCCGCCGCGCGTCCCGACGCCGCCGTCTTGATGGAAAACCGCAGCAGATCGCGGTTCTGCGCGAACGGATCGCGCGCACGCCCGGACGCGAACGCGACCGCCACGCCCGCCGGCGCTTCCGGGTCGCGATAATCAAACGCGTTGATGAATTCCTCGCTGCGAATCGAAGCCGCGTCCGGCATTTTGCCTTTGTCCAAGCTCGCCTGCGCCAGCTTGAACGACACGTCGCTGACGTTCATCGAAAAAGTGGAGAACGCATTTTCGCGCGTCAGAAATTCCGGCTGGGGAATCGGCGCGGGCTGCGTTGCTTTTGGAATTGAAATGTCGGAGGTTTTTGCTTCGTTCTTGTTCACAATCGTCAGCGTCCGTCCGTCTTGAATGGCAGCGTAGCCATTCTGATTCAATGCGGAATTTAGCAAATCAACCGCCTCGGCTTTTGTCACCGGATGTTTGCTTGTGATACTCACGTTGCCGTGGACCGGCGTATCTTGCACGACGATGAACCCTGCCTCTTCACTCACATAATTCAGAACAGCACTTAGTGGCGCGTTTTGGAAATTGAGGGTGATGTCGTTTGTGGACGAGGCCGCAGATTCTCGAACACTATTATTCGTTGTCAAAAGATACTTCAGACCGTTCGCATCATCTCTGGTGAGGCCGGTAATATAGTTTCTGCCGCTGACGGCGAATGTATCCGAAAGAACAGCAGCATTTGTGGCTGAAAGTTCAAATCGTCCGGCATTGCCCGGCGGCGTGGTGGCCGTCGCATCCAGGTTGGCTATAACTTGGCGGATTTGGTTCTCGGTGGCCTTGTCAGTGATGACAATCAGATTATGAGTGACAGGATCCACCGAAATGTTCGCGGAATCCAACGTGCCATTGTTGAGAAAAGTGCCGCCGACAGTGTCCGAGCCGGCGATGGTTGTCGAGGCGTTTTGCGAACGTTGCTGAAGCATTCGATTTTGCAAGGATGAACTGGCGAGGCTCGATGATCCGGATGGGAGTTTCTTCCTCAACTCCTCCGTCACTGTTTGCGGATTGCCGTTTTGCAGCGAGAAAGTGACAACATTCTGGTCGCGGTCGGATAAACCCAGCTTGCGACCGTTGACGGTGGTTCCGCCGGAAAAAGAATTTTCACTGTTTAACGCCAGCACGTCGCCGCTGGATTGTGGCAGTTCCCTCGCAGCTTCCGTCAGCTTTCCAGCCGAGTAGTTGTCGTCATAAAACCCACGAAGTGTTGCGACTGGCGTGCTGGAGGGAGCAGGAGACGCAGTTGGTGCCGGAGGGCTGGCGATGGGGGCGCCCAATTGAATCCGGCGGCCAACTGTCGGCGAGTCGTCCGACGTCGGCAATTTGTCTGCGTCGCTGCCGCTGACATCGTTGTTTCGATAAAACCTTTCCCTGGTGAAGGTGTCTTTCGGCGCAGAGGCACCGGTATCGTCCAAACTGAAACTGTCCCCATTCAGCCCGGAACTGAACAATTGTTTGTCGGTGTCATTGAGCGCAAGATCCGTTCCGGCGGCGGTGTTGCCCGGAAAGGCTCCCGTCGGCGGCGAAGCGGCGGCGGACGGTGGCACGCTGCTGCCGGCTTGAACATTAAAATGAAAACCGGGGCTGGCCGCGTCCGTAGAACCAATGCGGCGATTTTCCGCCGCCGAAAGGCTGTGGTCGTAACTGCTTGAAGCCAGCGTTCCGCTGTTCTGGATGGCCTTTGCCGCTGGCGATTCCGCTTCTGCCGCAGCTTTTGCCCCGCCGCCACTGTTACCTTCGGTCCCTTGCAGTTGGCTGCGGAATGTGCCGGCTCCTGAAAAAGCATTGACCTGACCCACAACCAAACCACCGCTACTGCCACCGGAACCACCGCCGGCTGCGCCGCCAACTTCACCAAAATTCGCTGCAAAAGGGTTGCCGCCGCCGCCACCGCCACTGCCACCACCTCCGCCAAAACCACCGCCACCTGTTCCGCCGGTAGTTGTGGTCGTGCCGCTTTGCGCGCGTTGCTGAAGCATGCTGTGCTGCGAGGACGAACTTGCGATGCTCGACGATCCCGACTGGAACATACTTTGCAACACCTCTGCCACTTGTTGCGGATCCCCGTTCTGTGGCTTGATTACATAAACACTCTGGTCGCGATCCGATGGAACATCCAGTTCACCCATCAGGCTCGCGACTGTCTGCATCTTGTCCTTCGGCGCGGTGACGACAACAGCCTGGATGCGAGGATCGGCCATAGTGTTGACCGGCTGTGCATTTTGATTGTTTTGCTGGCCGGGCTTTTGAAAAATTGAACTCATTTCCTTCGCCACATCGGTCGGGTTGCCATATTTCAGCCGAAACACGCGGGTTTCTGTCTCGGCATCGGCAGGAGCCGGACTTGCTGCGGCCAGTTTTTCGCTTTGAATAGGCACACCCGTGGACGATTCCTGAACTTGTGGCAAAACAATTTGCGCGGGCGGCGGCTGTGCAGCTGTTAGCACCGGCGGAACAGGCGACGGCGTGGCACTCATCGCAACAGCAGGAACATTTTTTTCCGCCTGAATTTGCGCTTCCAAAGCCTTTTGTTTCGCCATGTTCAACGCCGTGACGTTTTGCGCCTTTCGTTTGGCTGACGCCAGCGCGGGCAACATCATCGCCGCCAGCACGGCGATAATCGCAACTACCGCCAGCGCGGCGACGAGATGCGGCACTTCAATCCGTTTGAGCCAGAATAGTTCTTTCGCCGGCTGCGGTCGCGGGATTTTGAAATGCGCGAGCAGTTTTTGGCGGCGTTCGTCGGAAAGTTTCAGCGGCACATTTTTTTCACCGGGCGCTTCCGCCGGGTGGTTCACCGCCGCGCGCACGAAGCCGATGGTCTGCTGGAGCCGGTCGTGCAGTTTTTTGAGTCCGGCGTCCTGCGAAATGGTCCAGCGCAGCAGCCGGGCCTCGTCGTCGGGCAGTTCGCCGAGCAGCAGCGCGGTCAGCCTGGCCTCGATTTCGTCGCGTGATGGCTGGTCGTGGTTCATGGCACAACTCCGGTTTTCGCCAGTTCGGCGGCGATGGTTTTGAGCGCGTGATGCAAAATGAAGCCGACGTTGCCGGCGGTCAGGCCGGTGCGCGTGGCGATGTCCTTGTAGGAAAGTTCGTCGTTGAACTTCAGCCGCACGAGTTCGCGGCTGCGTTCGTCGAGCGCGTCGAGGCTGATGCGGACGAGGCCGATGCCTTCGAGCCGGATGATTTGTTCGTCGGGCAGCAGCGCGGGATCGGCGGTGTCGGCGGCGGATGAATTTTCATCCTCGGAAAATTTTTCAAGCGAAACGGTTTTGCCCGCGTCGCGCCGGCGGTTGAGCGCAAGGTTGTGAACCGTGCGGTAAAGCCACGGGCGCGGCTGGGCGACTGATTCAAACTGGGCGTGTAGTTTCATGAACGCTTCTTGAACCACGTCCTCCGCCAGCGCGCGCTCGCCGGTGTAGCGCAAGGCATGGCTCAACAGCGGCGACTCAAGCGCGGCGAACAGCCCCTCCAGCGTTTCCGGCCGGGTGGGGTCCGCACTGGCTTCGTCTGGTCGCGTCACAGCCATGCTCCACGAGTTTCCACGATCATTCACAGTCCATCAAATCTTTCCGCGTGCCGGTCCCAGAGGACATCGGGTTCACTGTTAATGACACGCGAGCGGAAGAATCATTAGCGGAATTCGGGAAGTAATTTCTGAAATCGCTGAAACGCTGAAACGCAGCCGTTTCAAGCGGCGAGGCGGTCCGTATTCGGACGCGGAAAAATTTTAATTCACCGGGGTGATTTTCACTTCGACCTGCATCTGGCGGTCGAGCGTGCCGCGATAGTTGCCGCTGATGGGCGACACGTCGGCGTAGTCGCGGCCGTTGCCGAGCTTGATGTAAGTTTCGCCAAGCTGGCAATTGTGCGTGGGATCAAGGCCGCGCCAGCCGTGGCCGGGAATAAAAGCTTCAACCCACGCGTGCGTGGCGCTGGCGGCTTCGGTGGCGAGATAACCGCTGACGTAGCGCGCGGGAATTTTCAGCGAGCGGCACAGCCCGATCATGAGATGCGCAAAGTCCTGGCACACGCCGCGCCGGTCTTTCAGAACTTCCTTCATGTGCGTGTGGACGTGCGTGGAAAAGGATTCGTATTTGAGAAAGCCGTGGACGAATTTCATCAGCGCCAAAACGGCGAGCCACGCGTCGTCCACGCCATTGGTCGCGTCGAGCGCGAGTTTCCACGCTTCGGGCGAAAGTTCGACGAAACGGCTGGATTGCAAATAGTCGAAACAGCGTTCGATGTGCGGCGCTTCCATCATTTTCTCGAACGGACAAAGTTTTTCCGCCGGCAGCGGCGCGGGCGGATGCGTGATGACGCGCGATTGCGCCTCGATCATCAGATAGCTGTGCAGTTCGAGGATTTCAAAGTGGTTAACCCAGTTGGAATAAAAATCCGTGAAATGCGTGAGCCGCGCGGCTGGCAGCACCTTCAGCAAAAAAGACTCGACGGTCTGCCCCGGAATCGGCATCGGCTGGAGGCGCACGTCGTTGAAGCTGTCGCGCACGGGCGCGGAGTAGGCGTAACGGGTGCGATGCAAAATGTCGTATTTCATGAATCAATCCAGCGGCTCGACATCCACGGAAACCCTCACAATATGCCGGCCGCCGCCGGTGAGAATTCCGGCGACGGGACTCACATCGCCGTAGTCGCGGCCATAGGCGACGACGATGTGTTCCTCGGCGGGCTGGACGTTGTTCGTCGGGTCAAAATCCAGCCAGCCTGTGCCGGGACAGAAAATGGAAAACCAAGCATGGCTCGCGTCCGCGCCGACGAGCCGCAGTTTGCCTGCCGGCGGGCGCGTCCGCATATAACCGCTGACGTAGCGCGCGGGCAGGCCTAGCGAACGCAGGCACGCGATGCCCAGATGCGCGAAATCCTGGCAGACACCGCGCCGTTTTTGCCAGACTTCTTCAAGCGGCGTCGCGACCGTGGTGGCCCGCGGGTCGAATTTGAAATCTTCAAAAATGCGGCGCGTCAGGTCGCGCGCACCGGCGGGCAGCGGCGTGTCCTTGGCAAAACTTTCCCGCGCGTAAGCGGCCAGTTCCAGCGACGCGCGGATCTGCGGCGAGTCAAAAACAAACTGATACGGCTCGACGACTTCAGGCGAAACGGGGTCACGGAACATTTCGGCGACGGATTCCCACGACGCGGTGGATTCATTTTGCTCCGGTTTTTTCGGCTGCACGGTCACGCGGCTGCTGGTGATGATTTCCAGCTTGCTGTGGATTTCCTGGATGGCAAAAAAACAGAGCTGGTTGCCGAAATAATCCGTGCGCGCCTTGCGCAGCGCCGGCTCGGGAAAAATCTGGAGCGAAAAACTTTCACGCGACTGCATGGCCGTGACACGCGGTTCCAGCCGCGCGACGTGATGCGAAACGGACACGGGCGCGGCGTAATCGTAAAGCGTGCGATGGGTGATGTGGTAGTTCATGCGGCAGGTAAAATCGAACTAAATGGAGGAAGGTCCGCTCTCACCCTGACCCTCTCACCCGGAGAGAGGGAACAGCCAGCGAATGTCTCTGCTGATTTGAAAATGAGTTTCGCCAACCTCGCCCCTTGATTGGTCGTTCGCAAAAGCACACGCACTACCGGCCGCGTCCCATCGCGCCAGAGACGGGATGCGATTCTCCCTCTCCTGGGGGAGAGGGCCGAGGTGAGGGCGGACAAAACCACAAATTGGTTTCTAGTCTTCAGGCTCATTTTTCATCATAGGTCAGGTTTGACTCGGTTTCGCGGCCCGTGCGTGAAATGGCCGAATGCGCGAAGTAGCTCGCGGCAATGGCGTCGGACAACTGCGGCAGCGCCAGCAAGGTTTGCCGGATGGTCGCGGCCAGCACGGAATTCGGCCAGCCTGCAGTCGGACTTTCCAGTTCGCGCGCGTCGGACTGTTCCAGCCGCGACAGGCAGCCTGCCAAAATCGTTTTGCCCGTGCCGGCCGTGTCGCCGCGTTCCTTTGGCAGCCGGTCAAAATGTTTCGCCAGTTGCCGGATCTGGAACAGAACCGAGCGCGGATTTTTATCGTCGAGCAAAATCAAATCGAACACCGCCGGCACGGTCGGCAGCAGGTTGTAACGCGAGCGGAACGTGATGGAGCTGTCAACGACTTCGAGAACGGCCTCGAGCAGGCTGGGGTTTTCCGCTTCGGGCGAACGCAATGTCGCGTCGAGCAGCGTGCAAAGATACACCGCGCGTTCGAGGCGCAGTCCCATGTCGAGAAAACGCCACGCCTGGGCGCGCGTCATGTTCTCGCGCGCCAGACCGTGAAACGCCGCGAGGCCGAGCAGCGTCTGGTTCAGCACGCCCACGGCGTCGCCCGCCAGTATCACGCGCCGTGTCGGCGACGCGTCATCGCCGCTGCCGAGGCGTCCGTCAATCTGACGCAACACACGCCACATGTCGTTCGAGGTGCGGTCGCGCACATGAACGGCGAGCCGTTGCAGTTGTTCCGCCGTCTGCCGCAGACTGCCGGGCCGGGCCGGGTCAAAAATCGCCGCGAGCAGTTCGGCCTCGAACACCTCGGCGTTCGTCCACATCTCCTGGTTGGTGGAAATGCCCGGCATCTGGCCCTGCGTTTCGAGCGTCTGCAGCAGCGGCGCGAGCAGTGGCAGCGCCCCGCCCGTGCGTTCGGGATTGAACCGCAGCAGCGCGCTGCGCAGCAGCCGGGACGTGGCGTCCGCGCGTTCCGAGTAGCGGCCCAGCCAGAAAAAATTGTCCGCGAGCCGCGACGGCAGATTGTTCCCCGTGCGGCGCAGTTCCACGCTTTGACCCGCAGCGTGGAGCAGCGTCACTTCCTCGACGGGCGTGGCAGAGGGAATCCAAGTGTCCTTGCTGCTGCCGCCGCTCTGCATGGAAATGAATTTGCCGCCGCTGTCCGGCGCGACGCGCGTCAGTCCGCCGGGCATCACGGAATAACCGCCCTGGCCGTCGGTCACGAGAAAAACGCGGAGGCTGACCGGCCGGGCCAGCAGCGAACCTTTATCCCACGTCGGCGCGGTGGAAAGGTTCACGCGCTCCTGGGCCACAAACAGGTCGGGATCAAATTCAATGCGCCGCTGCAATTCCTCGCGCCCGATCTCAACCGGATCCAGGTGCGAACGGAACGCAGGTTTGACGACGAGCCGGTCCAAATTTTTGAGAACGTGTTCGCGGGCGGCCTTCTGCCCGCACCACCACGTCGCGACGGATGGCAGCTTCAACGGTTCACCGAGCAGATGCCGGCACAAGTCCGGGAGGAACGCCATGAACGCCGGGCTTTGCACCAGGCCGCTGCCCAGCGCGTTGGCGACGACGACATTTCCCGCCCGCACCGCTTCGACGAGTCCCGGCACGCCGAGGATGGAATCGTTCCGCAGTTCCAGCGGGTCGCAAAAATCGTCGTCCACGCGGCGCAGAATCACGTCCACGCGCTCCAGGCCGCTCAAGGTTTTCAGGAAAACGCGGTTGTCGCGCACGGTCAAATCCTGTCCCTCGACCAGCATGTAACCGAGATAACGCGCGACATACGCCTGCTCGAAATACGTTTCGTTGTGCGGGCCGGGCGTGAGCAGAACGACGCGCGCCTTGTCGGCCTGGCGCGGCGAGAGCCGTGCGAGCGAACTTTGCACCGTCAGAAAATATCCCGCGAGCCGGTGAACATGATTGTCGCGGAACGCCTCCGGCAAAATGCGCGAGGTGACCAGGCGGTTGGCCAGCGTGTAGCCCGCGCCGGTGGGAATTTGCGCACGGTCGGAAATCACCCACCAGCGTCCGTCCGGCGAGCGCGCCAGGTCGGCGGCGTAGAAATGGAGAAACAGGTCGCCCGGCATGCGGATGCCGTGGCACGGGCGCAAAAAATCCGGCTGCCCGAAAACCAGCGCCGGCGACAGCCAGCGTGAACGGATGAGTTCCTGCGCGCCGTAGCAGTCGGCGAGAATTTTGTTCAGCAACCTCGCGCGCTGGACCAGGCCGGTTTCCAGCGAGCGCCATTCCTCCGGCGCGATGACCAGCGGAACCGGGTCGAGCTGCCACGGCCGTTCCATGCCGCGCGGATCGCCATAGACGTTGTAAGTGATGCCATGTTCGCGCACAAACCGTTCGCAGGCGTCCGCGCGCTGCTGCAATTCCGCCGCGCCAAAGGCCTCCAGCTCCTCGAACAGCTTCGCGTAGTGCGGAAACTTTTCGCCGTCCGCCGCGAGCAGTTCATCGAACGCGCCCGCGCTGCGCTTGTAACCGGACAACAGATTTTCCGCCGCCGCCTTTTTGGCGAAGCCGGTGTCGTTCGTCGCGGATTGGGATTGCGATTGAGGCATCGGAAGATTTACTTAGGATCGAAAATTTTTGGCGGCGGAGCGACGAGCAGTTCCACCGCGAGGTTTGGATAGGAACGAAAACCGGCGTCAAATGTCACGACGCGCAAATCCTGTGCGCGGGCAAAAGCCGCAAGATAATCATCCGACCAGCGCTGGGTCGCAGAAGAGTCACGCGAAGAAATTTTCCGCCAATGTTGATTGAAGTCCGCCGTTTCACCGAGAAATTCCACGCGCGGCGAAAGGCGCAACTGTTCATAAATGCCCCACGCGCCGGCCTGGGTTTTCGCTTCGTCGCCGAGAATGGCGCGGTTCGTCAGCAGCCGCAGCAACGCCATTTCGGTGATACGGCAAAAAACAATCCGCCGGGGAGCATCGGCCTCCCACCAGGATTTCGCAACCGGATGGGCGACATGGGCCGACCACGCCAGCGCCAGCCAGAAGTTAGCGTCCGGCAATTCGCCCATAGCGTTGCGCGTCTTCCTCGGCTTCCATTTCCGCCAGCCGGGCGTTGGTGAGATTCACGCTGCCTGGACGCGGCGACGATATGAGCGGCAATACCGGTTCGGCGCGCAGTCCAGGTGCGTGATCCGCACCGCCAGACTGTGTGTGGCCGGTCAGCAGGTCGCTGATGTAGCGCGGGACTGATTGCTGTTTGCGCTCCGCCTCGTCCACCAGTTTGTCGAACACCGGGTCAGGTAATTCTATCGTCGCCGTTTTCATAGTTTTAATTAACCACAATTTTTAATTCAAGCCAAGTGCGGTGATGGCGTCACACATTTCTCAAATCCAGGATGAACGGGAAGTCGCCGTTTGGAATTTCCGGCGGCGGCGTGAATTTTCCCTGCTGATGGCCGTGCCGGAAAAATCTGGAGAGCCGCCGCGCCTCGGCTTCGTAGCTGTTCACGGGAAACGTGTCGTAACCGCGTCCGCCCGGATGCGCGACGTGATAAGTGCAACCGCCGAGTGAACGTTTATTCCAGGTGTCGTAAAGATCGAAGCGCAGCGGCGCGTGAGATTTGATTGTCGGTTGCAAACAGACCGGCGGCTGCCACGCGCGATAACGCACGCCCGCGACGCCTTCGCCGTTCACGCCGGTCGGATGCAACGGCACGCGATGACTGTTGCAGGTGATGGCAAAACGGTCGCCAATAAGTCCGCGCACCTTGATTTGCAGGCGCTCAAGCGAGCTGTCCACATAACGCACCGTGCCGCCGCCGCCCGCCTCTTCGCCGAGAACGTGCCACGGTTCGAGCGCGGTGCGCAGTTCAATTTGCAAATCGCGTTGCGCCAGATCGCCGATGCGCGGAAAACGAAATTCAAAATGCGGGGCGAACCAATCCGGTTCAAACGGATAACCGGCTTCACGCAAATCGTGAATGACATCGCGGAAATCCGTTTCGCAAAAGTGCGGCAGCATCCAGCGGTCATGAATATCCGTGCCCCAACGGACGAGACCATTTTTGTATGGCTCGCGCCAGAATTTCGAGACGAGGCCGCGCAACAGCAGATGTTGCGCGAGGCTCATGCGCGCGTGCGGCGGCATTTCAAACGCGCGCATTTCCACGAGGCCGAGCCGTCCACCAGCGCTTTCCGGTGAAAATAATTTATCAATTGAAAACTCGGCGCGATGCGTATTGCCGCTGGCGTCAATCAGCAGATTGCGGAACAGCCGGTCAACGAGCCAAGGTAGGACAAGCGTCGCGCCTGTCTCTAATTTATCTTTTCCAGATGGAAACAGGCGCGACGCCTGGCCTACACCAAGTTGCCGATCCATTTCCTTAAACGCGACTTCAAGTTCGTAAAGTGAATCGTTGCGCGCCTCATCAATGCGCGGTGCCTGCGACGTTGGGCCGATAAACAATGTGCTGAACAGAAAACTCAACGACGGATGATTTTGCCAATACGCAAGCAGTGAGCGCAGCAAATCGGGCCGGCGCAGCACCGGCGAATCCGACGGCGTGTCGCCGCCGATGATGATGTGGTTGCCGCCGCCAGTGCCGGTGTGGCGGCCGTCGAGCATGAATTTTTCCGCGCCGAGCCGCGTCAGCCGCGCCTCCTCGTAAAGCACCGTCGTGCGCTGAACGAGTTCGTCCCACGATTGGCTCGGATGCAAATTGACTTCGATGACGCCGGGATCAGGCGTGACCGCGAGTTTGTTCAGGCGCGGATCGCGCGGCGGTGTTTCGCCTTCGATGATGACCGGCGTGCCCATTTCCGTGACGGCGGTTTCAATGCCCGCGATGAGATCAAGATAATCTTCCGTCGTCTCGACCGGAGGCATGAAAAGATGCAAACGCCCATCACGCGGCTCGACGCACAACGCGGTGCGGATGATCCACGGCGCGCTCTGATGTAGGACAGGCGTCGCGCCTGTCTCTGATTCTGATGAAACAGTCTTCGTAGGTCTTTCCTGTTTGCGCGGCGTGTTTTTTTGGCCGCCAAAAGGATTGGTTTGAGACAGGCGCGACGCCTGTCCTACAAGAAATCGCTGGCGATACGGAAATTCTTTCGGCAGTTCCGGCAATTTTGGATTCGACGGGTCTTGCTGCCGCAGCCAGGGAAAATCTTTTTCGGCGACCCACGGAACGGAATCGAGCGGCAGGCGCAAACCCATCGGCGAATCGCCGGGGATGAGCCAGAGCGTGTCGTCGTCGCGCAAAAACCATGCGCCGGACATCCATCCGCCGATGACGCGCTTGACCGGCAGCGCGTAGCCGACGACCGAGCCGAGTCCCTGTTGAAAAATCCGCGCGATGCGTTCGCGTTCCTGCTTGTCCTTGAGATTGGATTTTTCCGGAGTGACGTTCGTCGGAAAGCGGCGTTCTTTCCAGGTGTAATAAAACGCGTCCTCGTAAGCCGGAATCAAATGCTTCGGATCGCCGCCAACGAGCGACGCGATGCGCGACAAAAGTTCTTTCGCGTCCTTCGCGCCGTGGCCGTAATTTTTTGATTCGTCGGCGATAAGCGAATCGTCTTTCCAAATCGGCACGCCATCTTTGCGCCAATAACACGCGAGCGCCCAGCGCGGCAATGGTTCGCCTGGATACCATTTGCCCTGGCCGTAATGCAGCAGCGAGCCGGGCGCAAATTGTTTGCGCAGCCGTTTGATGAGTTCGCTGGAGAGAATTCTTTTTTGGTGCGAGACGGCTGTGAAATTCCATTCCACGCCATCCGGGTCGTCAACTGAAACAAACGTCGGTTCGCCGCCCATCGTCAGGCGCACATCGCCCTTTTTCAAATCCGCATCAATCGTGTGGCCGAGCGATTCGATCTTTTTCCACTGCTCGTCGGTGTAAGGCAGCGTGACGCGTGGCGATTCGTGAATGCGCGTGACCGTCATTTCAAAACTGAATTCAGTTTCGCACTCGTCCACGCCGCCGGAAATCGGCGCGGCGCTGGCAGGATCGGGCGTGCAGGCGAGCGGAATGTGGCCTTCGCCCGCGAACAAACCGGAAGTCGGATCAAGCCCGATCCAGCCGCCGCCGGGCAGATAGACCTCCGTCCACGCGTGCAGATCCGTGAAATCTTTTTCCGCGCCGCTCGGCCCGTCGAGCGCCTTCACGTCGGCCTTGAGCTGGATCAAATAGCCGCTGACAAAACGCGCGGCGAGTCCGCAGTGACGCAGCAACTGGCACAACAGCCACGCCGAATCGCGGCACGAGCCGCTGCCTTTTTCCAGAGTCTCCTCCGGCGTCTGCACGCCGGGTTCGAGGCGGACGAGATATTTGATGTCTTTCCACAAACGCTGGTTGATCGCGACGAGAAAATCATTCGTGCGCGGCTTGTCATTTTCGGGAATTTCCAGCCGTTCCTTTTTCGTGCGCCGTTTGACTTCACCCAGCAAATCGCGTCGCACTTCCGACAGATATTTCATGAAGTGCGGCGTGAGCCAGCATTTGCGCTGAAACGGCGCGAGTTCAGTATCGAGCGATGGATCGTAGGCGAACGGAAATTTTTCCGCCTGCGGTTCAAGAAAAAAATCGAACGGATTGAAGACGGCCATTTCCGCGACCAAATCCACTTCAACGCAAAACTCGCGCGTCGGTTGTTCAAACACAAGCCGCGCGGCATAATTGGACTGCGGATCCTGCATCCAGTTGATGAAATGTTTCTCCGGCGCGATTTTCAGCGAGTAACTTAAAATCCGCGTGCGCGAATGCGGCGCGGGACGAAGGCGGACGGTTTGCGGCCCAAGATTGACCAGCCGGTCATACTTGTAATGCGTCTTGTGATGAAGCGCGACGTGGATGGACATTCGGATTTACGATTTATGATTTGCGATTTGCGATTTGCCGCCGCAGCAGCTTGAAATGTGTCGTAGCGCAGATTTGCAATCTGCCGTATCGCCGAAATGCATTCGGCAGAACACCACCATGTGCAATGCCAGCCGGACCGGTGAGGGCCGGCGGATTGAAAATCCGCGATACGGCAGAATTTAATTCTGCGCTACAATGTTGAATTTCTGTTTTCATGCGGCACTTTCCAGATAGCGGATGCGTTTATGCACGTCCGTGTTGATCGAGTGATACGGCTGGGAAAGGTTTCCGGACGCGAACAGCGTGCGCCGCGTGTGTTCCATGTCGTCCTCGCCGATGGCGCCGGTGAAAATCGGCATAAGATAATCCATGCCGAGCTTGGACGGCTTCATCAGCAAAGGATCGTAAAGCGCCGGGTGCATCTTGCGCGCGTGAATCAAACCCCAACGGTCGCGGAAACGGTTGGCGTCGTAGCCCTCGACGTAAAAACCCTTCGTTGTGTTGTATTGCAAAACGGAAACGGCGTTGTTGCGGCCTTCCACCAGCAGCTCCACGGCCTTCGCGCCCTGCGCCGCCGCGTAAAAACGGTCGAACAAAATCGGCCGCCCGCCGCGTTGCGTGTGGCCGACTTTACGGGTGAAGATGGCTTCCTTGGCCGAATCGCCACGGCGGTAGAGTTGAAAGTATTTGTCGCCGATCATCTGGATCAATTTCGCGCGCAACGCTTCCGACGCGCCGCTCAAGACCACGTTGCCCGCCGGGTCGGTGGATTTCGTTTCCGCGCCGAGTTCGCGGCCTTGTTCGTCCACGATGCCCTCGCCGCAGACGATGACGACATTTTTTTGCAGGTCGTAAAGATGTTTCACCCGCGAGACGAGCAGCTCCAGGTCCGGTGCGATTTCCGGCACCAAAATGAGATCCGGCTGGCCATACGCCGAGCCGAGTGCGATGTAGCCGGAATGCCGGCCCATGACTTCGATGATGGCGATGCGCCGATGGCTTTCCGCCGTCGTGCGGATACGTTCGACGCCGCTGGCAGACACAAAAACGGCAGTGGCATAACCCGGCGTGGCATAATTCACGATGCTGTTCAAGTCAAACTGCGTGTGTGACTCCGTGCGCTTGTATCGGAACCCGCCCTTGGCCGCCGCGTCGTTCACGCGCACATATTCGTCCGGCTCGCTCGGATAATTCAGGCCAAGATCGTTGTCAATTGTCTTGGGTGCCAGCACTGTCGGCAGCCGCTCCGCAAACGGCTGCAATCCGTTAAGCGTGCCGTCGCCGCCGATGCAAATCAGCCCTTCGATGCCGAGCTTGCCGAGGCGCGACGCGACCATGTCGAGGTCGTTCTTCTTGTTCGGGTCAACAAAATCGCGTGACGAACCGATGAGCGTGCCGCCTTTGGTGGGGTCCAGTTCGGGAATATTCTGGTAGAGCGGATTGAGATGGACGTGCGGCACGCGCGGGTTGAAGAGGCAGTTAAAACCTTTGATGAGGCCGATGACCTCGACCTTGAGCTGGTTGGCGCGCGTGACCGCGCCGTGAATCGTCGCGTTGAGCGCGGGCGTGTCGCCGCCGGCGGTGAGGATGCCGATGCGCTTCATAAAAAAAGTGATGAGTGACAGGTGATGAGTGATGTGTCGTCTCGCTCGTCACTCGTCACATAACACTTGTCACTGGTTGATTGTTGCTGCTGTTCCTCCTGCTGGACCATGTGAACCTCGTCAGGATTATGGAACGGCTGGAAGATGTAGGCGTTGAACAGGGCGACGCCAATGTTGTTCAATTTCAACTGCGCGTCGTCGAGATATTGATGCAGGCCGGCGGCAAAAATTTCATCCACGGTGCTGAATTGCAGTTCGGCCAGAAAACGTCCGGTGAGCTTTTCGGCGTCGTTGCAGAAATGGCCCTCGGCCACGCCGGAGATGCGGCGGACGGCGTGGTTCAACGCGGACACGCAAAAGCGGACGGAGCGCGGAAAGTCGTCGTTGAGCAGCAGAAATTCCGCGACGAGCCGCGGATGCACGTCGGCACCGTAGATGCTTTTGTAGGCGTCCCACGCGCTGCACGAGCGCAGCACCGCCGACCATTCGAGCGCGTTCAACTGGTTCACGGCCGCCGGCGCGCCTTTTTCCGGCAGGGTCTGGTAGCGCACGTCGAGGATACGCGTGGTCTTGTCGGCGCGTTCCAGAAACTGCCCGGCCTGCACAAACCACCAGCCTTCGTCGTGAACCATCGTGGCGTTGATGATGCCGATGACGTGGAGCGAGGCGGATTTGATTTCCTGAAAAAATTCACTGGGGCTGCGCCGCCACACTTCGCGCGCCTGCTGGGAGCGGACGAACAGATAAATGCGGTTCAGCTCCTCCCAGAGTTCGAGCGTGATCTGGTCGCGCACCATGCGGGCGTTTTCGCGCGCGGAGCAGATGCACTGGAAGATGGAGTTGGGATTCTCCGGCTGGAAGACAAGAAATTCCGTCACGGCGTCGCCGGTGGCGTGCGGGTGCGATTTGAAAAAGGTTTCCTCGTCGCCGGTGGCCTCCACGATGGGCTGCCAGTATTCGATGAGGCGTTTCGCGTCGAGGTTGCGCATGTCGAGGAGCAGTTGCAGGTTCACGTCCACGATGCGCGCGATGTTTTCGGCGCGCTCGATGTAACGGGCCATCCAGTAAAGCGAGTTGGCGACGCGGCTTAACATATAAGAGTGATGAGTGATGAGTGGCGAGTGACAAGCGATGAGCTTTGCCCTGGCTCATCACTCGTCACACATAACTTGTCACTTTTCCTATTCATCTCCATACAAAACCCAGGTGTCCTTGCTGCCGCCGCCCTGCGACGAGTTGACGACGAGCGAGCCTTTGCGCAGCGCGACGCGCGTGAGGCCGCCGGGAATGATGCTGACGCGCTCGCCCGTCAGCACGAACGGCCGCAGGTCAACATGGCGTCCTTCAAACTTGCCGTCGCAGAAGGTCGGGTGCTGCGAGAGGTAGATCATCGGCTGCGCGATGTAGTTGCGCGGTTCGGCGATGATGAGCTTGCGGAATTTTTCGATTTCGGCCTTGGACGCGTGCGGCCCCATCAGCATGCCGTATCCGCCGGATTCGTTGGCGGCCTTGACGACGAGTTCGGGCAGGTGGTCGAGGATGTATTGTTTGTCCGGCTCCTCGTTGGCGAGGTAGGTCGGCACATTCGGCAGGATCGGTTCCTGATCCAAATAGTATTTGATCATGCGCGGGACGAAGTAATACATCACCTTGTCGTCGGCGATGCCGGTGCCGATGGAGTTGGCGAGGGAGACATTGCCGGCGCGATAAGCGTTGACGAGGCCGGGCACGCCGAGCATCGAGTCCTTGCGGAAAACGGTTGGGTCAATGAAATCGTCGTCAATGCGGCGGTAGATCACATGAACCGGCTGCAGGCCTTTCGTCGTGCGCATGAACACGCGTGAATTTTTGATGAGCAGATCGCGGCCTTCAACAATCTCAATGCCCATCTGCCGCGCCAGGTAGGTGTGCTCGAAATACGCGCTGTTGTAGGCGCCGGGCGTGAGCAGCACCACGGTCGGGTCGGCCACGCCCGGTGGCGCGATGTATTTCAGCGACTTCAAAAGTTCCTGCGGATAATCCTCCACCGACCGCACGCCGATGCCCTCGAACATCCCCGGAAACGCGCGCTTCATCGCCCGGCGGTTTTCCAGAACGTAACTGACGCCGGACGGACAGCGACCATTGTCCTCCAGCACCAGATAATTCCCGTCCTTGTCGCGGATCAAATCTGTTCCGCAGATGTGAATGTAAATGTCCTTCGGCACGTTGAAGTTCACGAATTCGCGCCGGAAATGCCGCGCGGACAGGACGTAAAATTCCGGGACGACGCCGTCCTTCAAAATTTTCTGCTCGTGATAAATGTCGTGGAGAAAAAGGTTCAGCGCCGTGATGCGCTGCGTCAGGCCGCGTTCCAGAAATTCCCATTCCTTCGCCGGAATGATGCGCGGCAGCAGGTCGAACGGGAAAATTTTCTCCGCGCCCTGCGAGTCGCCATAGACGTTGAACGTGATGCCCTGCCGCAGAAAAACGGTGTCAATCGCCTGCCGCTTGGCGTCGAACTCCTTCAGATTCAGCTTGGCAAATGTTTTGTGGAACTTCCGGTAATGGCCGCGCACGCCGCTCTTCGGGTCGAGCATTTCGTCGAACCCTCCGTTGACCTTGTATTTTTTCAGCATATTGCCTCACCTAGTCGTTTTTTTGGCGGCGTGGGCAAATCCCGCCAACCTTTGCCGGAAAAAACTTCCCGCCTCCGCCACATAACAAAGCACAATCCGGCCTGTAATCAAGCGGTTTTTCGCAGATTCGGCGAAACCCGGCCGCCATGATGCCATGCCTTGAACGCTGCCAATGTTGAACATCCCGTTTTGTTTAGCAACCGGCTTGCCGCGCGGCAAAAATTCTTGTGAAATTTTTCACGAACATTGCCGTGCCGCCTGCAAGCGGCGTCATTTTCCCAGGCCGGTCAAAACAAAAAAATTTGCGGAATGAAATGCCGGCAACTGATACCCTTCATACCGCCGATTTAATCCGTGAACCGTTCAAAAACAAACCAGGAACTTTTGTTCACGCGCCAAGCCTTGCGGCTGGCGCAAAAAGGTTTTGGCGCGACGTCGCCGAATCCGCTGGTCGGCGCGGTGCTGGTGAAAGACGGCAGCATCATCGGGCGCGGCTGGCATCGCCGCGCGGGCTGGCCGCACGCGGAAATCGAGGCGCTCCGGGACGCGCAAAAGCGCGGACATAATCCGCGCGGCGCGACGCTTTATGTCACGCTCGAACCGTGCTGCACGCACGGTCGCACGCCGCCCTGCACGGACGCCATCATCGCCGCCGGAATTAAAAAAGTTGTCATTGGCGCAACCGATCCGAATCGAAAACACGCGGGCAAAGGTTTTGCGATTTTGCAGCGCGCGAAAATCGAAGTCGTTCGCGGAATTTTTGAGGACGAATGTGCGCGGTTGAACGAGGCATTTAACCACTGGATCGTCCATCGCACACCATTTGTCACGGTGAAAGCCGCGATGACGCTCGACGGAAAAATCGCGACTGCCGGCGGCGAATCGAAATGGATCACCGACGAAAAAGCCCGCGCGCATGGAATGAAATTGCGGCAAGGTTCAGATGCCATTCTGGTCGGCGTGAACACGATTTTGGCGGACGATCCAAGCCTCACGGCGCGGGCGAAGACGGACGATGGACGATGGACGATGGCAAAGCCGATTCGCAGAATTGTTTTGGATTCGCTGGCGCGCACGCCGTTGAGCGCAAAAATCGTCAGCGATGAATTTGCGGCTTTGACAACCATCGTCGTTTCCAAAAGCGCGCCGAAGAACCGCGTGACAGCTTTGGCAAAAAAAGTCAGTGTTCTCATCGCGCTGGCAACAAAATCGCAAATCGCAAATCGCAAACCGGCAATTGACCTCCGCTGGCTGCTGAAAAAACTCGGCGCGGAAAGCGTGACGAGCTTGCTGGTGGAAGGCGGCGGCGAGGTGAACGCTTCGTTTCTGCTCGGCGGATTTGCACAGCGCGTGACGTTTTTTTACGCGCCGAAAATTCTCGGCGGACGCGATTCACTCAAGGCCGTGGCCGGAGACGGCGCGAAAAGTTGGAGTGAAGTCGTCCAGTTAAGTGAAGTTGAATGGCGAAAACTTGGCCCGGATTTGCTGCTGACGGCGCGGGTTGCAAAAATCGTGAGCCGCAAAATGAAATTGAAACCAAAAGAGAAAATATGACGGCGCTTCCATTTTTTGAAATGCTGCGCAGCCGCGCGCTGTGGGCGGGGACGCTCGTTTTGCTCGCGCTGGCGGCGCAGATTGTAACGGCGCAGGACAATTCTCAAAAAATTGAGCCAGCCGTCCCCGGCGCGAACGTCACCGAAGCCAGAACCAATTTGACCGGCCAGATGCCGGAAGGCAATGGAGCACAAAGTCAAAAGCCCCCAAGTTCCGGCAACGGACGGATGGTGACTGGCAAAGTGGTGTTTGCGGACACCAATGCGCCAACGGATTTGATTCAGGCACAGGCCACGTTTCACAGCGGAGTCACGTTCAAAATGCTTGATCAGTTGCAGCAGGCCAAAACCTTGGACGAGCGCCTGGCCTTTTTTCAATCCGACGAATATCAAAAGGCCATCGCCAATCCCCGCGAATATGCCGTCAAACTTTCAGTTGATCATTCATTCAAGCTGGCAGGCGTTGTTCCCGGCAATTACGAGTTTGACGTCCAGTTGGTTGAGGAGAGCGCAACCACCCATGCGATTTCCACCAATATTTTCACCTCGTTGCGAAAAATTGTTGTGCCGAAGGCGGCGAACACCAATGGCGATATTCCGTTGGATTTGGGAACGATTGAACTGAAACAACTGACGCTGCCGGCATTTCCGCCGGAGCCGGCCTCGAAATAATTCCCAGTGGACAAGCGCTGATATCAACTGATTCTGGCCGAACTTTCTGGCGTGCGGTTTGTGGATTTCATAAAATTTCGAGCAGGCGCGACGCCTGACCTACTTTATGTTCACCGGCATTGTCGCAGAAGCGGGCGTCATCGAAAAAATCACGCCCGGAAAAAAATCCATTGAAATGACCGTGCGCGCCAGCGTGTGCGGACGCGGCCTCAAGATCGGTGACAGCGTCGCGGTCAACGGCTGCTGCCTGACGGCGGTAAAAATTTCTCCGCGCGGCAAATCGAAGCTGATTCAATTCGACCTGCTTCAGGAAAGCTGGCGGCGCACAAATTTTCAATTCGCCAAACCCGGTTCGCTCGTGAATCTGGAACGCCCGCTCCGCGCGAACGGCGAGCTGGGCGGCCATTTTGTGACGGGACACATTGACGGCCTTGGGAAAATTCTGCGCTGGGAAAAATCAGGCGTGGACCACGTTCTGGAAATTTCCGCGCCAAAAAATGTGATGCGCCATGTGATTGAAAAAGGCTCGATTGCGGTGGACGGCATCAGCCTGACGGTCGCGGGCGTGAAAAAAAAGAGCTTCGTCGTCTGGATCATTCCGCACACGATTGCGGTGACGGCGCTGCGCGAACGCAAGGTCGGCGACGCCGTGAATCTGGAGGCCGACCTGCTCGGCAAATTCGTGGAAAAATTTCTCGCCGCGCGCGGGACAAAGTGACGCTGTCGTTCTTCGCGCCCTTTCGGGATTGACCGCCGTTCCGTTCGCGATTCAAATCCACGCATGAACCTCCGCGCTGCGGGAAGAATCTGCTGGTTTGCCTTTGAAGTCACGGGCGCGATCTTCAATTACTTTTTCACCGCCGCGTTTGCGCCGGAAAAATCCAAACGGCTCGCGCGGGCGGCCTGGCTGCATCGCGCGTCACGCCGACATCTGAGAATTTTCAATTACTCCGCCGTCGTCGCCGGGCCGGTGCCGCAGAATGGACTGCTCGTCACCAATCATTTGAGCTACCTCGACGTTCTGGCGATTTCCGCCGTCACGCCGGCCGTTTTTGTCGCCAAGTCGGAAATTCGCGGCTGGCCGCTGTTCGGCTGGCTGGCGGCGCTGGCGGGAACTGTGTTTGTCGAGCGCGAACGCCGCACGCAGGTCGGCGCGGTGAACCGGGAAATTCAAAACGCGCTGGATGAAGGCGCGCTGGTGGTTCTCTTTCCCGAAGGCACCAGCACGAATGGCGAGGACGTTCTGCCGTTTCGCTCGTCGCTGCTGGAGCCGGCGACGACCGGCGCGCAGCCGATTGCCATTGGCTGCCTCCATTACGAAATCGAAGACGGCGACGCGTGCAACGAAATCTGCTGGTGGGGCAACCGCGCGTTTTTTCCGCACCTGTTGAACCTGGCCGGCAAAAAATCCATCCGCGCTACGCTGCGGTTTGCAAAATTCGAGCGCACGACCAACGACCGCAAGGAACTTGCAAAACAACTGCGCGAAGCGGTTTTGGAATTGAAGCGTGCTTATGCACCTCACAATTAATAGGCCAATTCAGGCAGGAAACGGGATATATCCGCTTTTGAAGCGGCTATCGGCTCGCCCTTTCGGCTGTCGTTTTGCTCGTGGTGATTTTATATTTGCACAATTTCCGGTGATGTAAGCCGACGGATTTTACTAAATATCCAGCATCATTGTAATAACGAATGGAAAATTTCAAAATCCCCAACAACAATCGAGCCGCCAGTTCCCATAAATCCACTTGATGAAGTTATATTTGAAATATATTCAGACGCCCCTGCTTGTGCGGCGAGAATTTGCAGTTGTTCGTATTGGGATTCAAACATCCTTACATGGCATTCGCTAGAACGATGTCCTGTTAAGCTCATAATAATGCCTGGGTCCATAGAATCAAGGCAATCCGTCAGTTGCTCTTTCAAAGATTTTGGCTTTGTTGCTTTAATTGCCCGTGCTAACGCATTTGTCGCCTCGTTGTATTTAGACGCGACTTGCTGCACTTGGTTTGATAAATCACCAATCTCTGTATGCGCGGAAGCCAAATCATTCGAAGATTGTATCCTTACATCATGCAGAGCGTCTTCTGACGACCAGTCCGTTGCTCTGGTAGACAGGGAAACAATAACGGGCAAAAGCCAGCAAAAGATCAGCGCAGTCCAGTGTTTTGTTTTTCTAAACCCTTTTTCTTCTTTTATTTCATTCCAAAGTTTTTTTGTTTCGAGCAATGCAGGAACAAAAGAAAGTAGCATTAACACTGCCTCTCCGAATGAGCTATGGCGTGCAAAAAAATCGTGAAATTGCTGGAATGAATACGCCAACATTTATTTGTTTTTTACCGTTAAATCAGACCCGTATTGAATTGTTACTTTTGCTTGCTCTCAATCAACTTCAAATTAAAACTTTAGCAAAAGCTTTCCAAACAATATTGTTAAATCCTTTCTGCGATTTGTGCTTTTGCGACAGAAAAATTCACCACTTCACCGGCACGGTCATTTTTTTGCCGAAGCGGTTGCTGTAATGAAGCTGCCGGTGGTGCCGGCCATATTCGTGGACGAGCTTGGTGATTTTCACATCGTAACAGCAATACTCCGCAATCTCGGCCAGTTTGCCTTCCTTGAACCAGCGGATCGCCTGCAGGCCTTCCGCCGTTTTTTCCACGCCGAACGTCGCCGTCGCAATCGAATCCAGCGACAACCGATGGTTCAAGGTGTTTTGCAGTTCCACCATCATGTCGAGCGTCGGCACCTGGCTCAAATCAAACGCCGAGTAACCATGCAGCACTTCGTAATCGAACCGCAGGTTGTTGAAACCCACCACGAGGTCGGCCCGCTGCAGCTCGGCGATGAGGTCGTTGATCTGCGGCTCGCCGTAAATTTTGTAATCACCGCGCGCCGTGCTATAAGTCACGCCCACGCTCATGCCCATCTTGGCAATGTTGCCCCAGCCGCCAACTTCATCGGCGGACTTCTGCGTTTCGAGATCGAAATAAACAATGTTTTTGGACACGTTCCAAATTTACGATTTACGATTTGCGATTTACGAGCTTTTTCGCAATCCACGCCAGCCGCGTAAATCGTAAATCAAGCTGACTTTGGACTTTGAACTTTGGGCATTGGACTTATATTTCACGCATGGCACTCACACCATCCACCATGCTGCCGCTCGGCACGACAGCGCCCGATTTCCATCTGCCGGACACCAACGGAAAAACCGTCTCGCCCGCCGACTTCAAGGACAAGGCCGCGCTCGTCGTGATCTTCATGTGCAACCACTGCCCTTACGTCGTTCACATCCGCACCGGGCTGGCGCAACTTGCGCGCGATTACCAGCCGCGCGGCGTCGGCATCGTCGGCATCAATGCCAACGACGCAAAAAATTATCCCGCCGACAGTCCGGCCAAAATGAAGGAGGAAGTCAAAACCGCCGGCTACACCTTTCCGTATCTTTACGACGATACGCAATCCGTCGCCAAAGCGTATCGCGCCGCCTGCACGCCGGACATTTTCGTGTTTGATCGCGGTCGTCGCCTCGTTTATCGCGGCCAGTTCGACGCCAGCCGTCCGGGCAACGGAATTTCGGTGACGGGAAAAGATTTGCGCGCCGCGCTCGACGCCGTGCTCGCGGGCAAACCGACCTCCGAACTCCAGGTCGCCAGCATTGGCTGCAACATCAAATGGAAAGCCGGCAACGAACCGGATTATTTTTAATCCGCCAATTGTGCGAATTGACGCAAATTAGAATTCTTCCGTTTGAACAAGTGAAAATTCACGCAATTTGTGGATTCATTTCTTCGGCAGTTTTTCCTCGACCATTTCGCAGAGCGCGTGGAACAAAACTTTTTGCGCCTCCTGAATCCGCGCCGTCACGCTGCCGGGCACAATCAAATCAATTGTCGCCACGCCTTTGGTGAAGCCGCCGTCGCGGCCGAGAAACGCGATGCTCTCGACGCCTTTGCGTCTGGCTTCTTCCAGCGCCCGGAGAATATTTTTGGATTTGCCGCTCGTGGTGAGGGCGATGAGCACGTCGCCTTTTTCCGCGAGGCCCCAGACTTGCCGGGCGAAGATTTCATCGGCGCTGTAATCATTGCACACGGCGGTCATGAACTCGCCGTTGGCCGTGAGTGAAATGGCGGGATACGGCCGGCGGTCGCCCATGAAGCGGCAGAGGAATTCCGTGGCCAGATGTGTGGCGTCCGACGCGCTGCCGCCGTTGCCGCAGATAAGCAGCTTGTGTCCGCCGGTGAGCGAACGCAAAACCAGTTGCGCCGCGCGGTTCAGCGGCTCCTCCAGCGCGGACAAGCTGCGCAGCGTGGCGACGGATTCTTCAATGGCGCGTTGCAAATGACTCATGCCGACAGCCTAAATGTTGGCCGTTGAAAGAAAAGGCGAAATGAAGTATTGCTTGAATATGTTCAGGTGCAGCCAGAATAAAAATTCCGCGTTCACGCTGATGGAACTGCTGGTCGTCATCGCCATCATTGGGATTCTCGCCGCGCTTTTGCTGACGGCAGTTTCTAAAGCAAAAGCAAGAGCGCAGCGAATTCAATGCGCCAACAACGTGCGACAACTTGGAATGGCATTGCAGGCATTTGTGACAGACAACAATGTTTATCCACTTGCTCACAATCATAGCAACGCGAGTTATTCCGATCACCTCTATAGTTGGATAGTTTCTATTCAAAATGAACTGGGAGCTATGAATTATCCGACTAACATTCCCAGATGGTGGCATCAAGGTGTTTGGCAGTGTCCTTCAGCATTCCATCCAGCCACACTCCCAAGAGAACAAGAATTCAACAAATATGCCAACTTTAATAGTTACGGCTACAATAGTTCTGGTATAAGTTTCCAGACCGATACTAATCGGTTAGGACTTGGCGGCCATTATCAATACTTTCAGACAGTCTCAAATCTATGGTCTGCTCCGCCTGTCAATGAATCGGAAGTTACCAGCCCAAGCGAGATGATGGAAATCGGCGATGGATTTGCGGGCGGCAATGGGATTATTCACGATGGGAGTTTGATTTTATCGAGAAGTGTTGGTGCAAATGATTTAACCGAAGCGGAATTATTTGGAAACACCAAACAAAGTTACGCCCGTCACCAAGGCAAAGCCAACGTGGTGTTTTGCGACGGCCACGTCGAATCGCCGACGCTGCAATTTCTTTTTGAAGACACCAGCGACGCGGCCTTGAGCCGCTGGAACCGCGACCACCAGCCGCACCGCGAGAAACTCGCCCCTTGAGATTTTTGCCACGCCGACTATTTTCCCTTCATGCCAATCTACGAATTTCATTGCGCGCAGTGCGAACACGATTCCGAAATTCTTGTCCGTTCCGCCGACTGGAAAGGGACGAAATGCCCGCATTGCGGCTCGACGAAACTGGACAAGAAATTTTCCACCTTCGCGGCGGCAGGCGCGGGCGAAAATCTTGGGACTCGCAGCGCTCGTCCCTCCAAATCCGGCGGCGGACATGGTTGCGGCGGCGGATGCAGTTGCCACTGAATTTACGATATGCGATTTACGATTTACGCGATCGGCCGGCTTATTCCGCACGCGTAAATCGTAAATCGCATATCGTAAATTTAACGGAGACAAACTTCCCGCGCGCTGATCTGCGTCAAATTTTCCACCGTCCAGTCGGCGGCGTGCGGTTTCAGCTCCTCCAGCTTCGCGCCGCCGGTCGCCACGGCCAGCGTTTTTGCGCCGATGAATTTGCCGCAGCGCACGTCAAACGGCGTGTCGCCGATGACGATGATTTCCTGCGGCTGCAAATGCGCGTCGAGCACGCGGCGTCCGCGTTGCAGCGCGGCGACGGCGATGTGGTTGCGGTCCTCGTGGTCGTCGGCGAAACCGCCCATCACGAAGGATTCCCACAGTCCGAACCGGCGCAGCTTGATTTCCGCGCCGAGCCGGATGTTGCCGGTGAGCAGGCCGAGCGTGGGCGGCTGCGGCAGCGTGAGCAGGCCGGCGATGAACGGCCGCACGCCGGAACATTCATTGCCGTGGCTGTGCGCGAGAATGTGGTCGAGCCAGAAAACGTAGCGCTCGAAAAACTGCCGGAAATGCTCCGGCGATTCGTCGAGGCCGTGGATCCGAAAAAATTCGCGGACGAGGCTGACGTCGGTGCGCCCGGCGAACTTCATTTTTTCCGAGCCGTGATGCAGGTTGAATTCCGTGGCGAAGGTTTTGGCAAACGCCTTGGTGCCGGCGTGCCCGGTGTGAACGAGCGTGCCGTCAATGTCGAAGAGAACGAGCCTTACCATGCGGCGCGCAAATTAGCAGAGAAATTCCCGGCGGCGAGGTTTTTGCGCGAGAAAAATTCCGCGCGCAATCACATTCCTTGCAGTGTAAAAAATCTTGCCGGCGCGGCGTCCGCCGTGTTGGTCGCTGTAAAAGTGAAAGCGCCGCTGTTCGCGGTAAATGTCGCCACCGTTGTCCAGTCGGTTCTTGGCGCGGCGAGATTCGTGGTCATTAAAACGGCATAGGTGGCATTGGTGATCCCGTTCGTCACAGCGAAAGTCAAATTTGTTCCGCCCAGTTGGACGTCGGTGATGACGGGCGCGGGCATCGGAATGGTGTAATCGGCCACGACCGGCAAATGATCGCTGGCGTCGGTGAGGTCAAGATAAAGTTGCGATGCGCTGATGAACACCGGGCCGTTCGTGGCGAGGCGGCTGGTCAATGAAGTGTTCCCGCTGGAATTCACAGTGCCGTTGTAGGCCGTTGTGC
>DATCBW010000091.1:0-20860 GCA_036511615.1 Verrucomicrobiia bacterium
GGCTACCTTGAAATCTCCGAAAAAGGTTTTGGGTTTCTCCGCACCGCGCAAAACCATTTTCATCCCAAGCCGACGGACATCTTTGTCACGCCCGACACCATCCGCCGCAGTTTTCTGCGCGAGGGCAGTTTTGTCGAAGGAGCAACGCAGCCGCCGCATCGCGGCACCAGCCCGCAGCTCAAATCCGTGGACAAGGTCAACGACATGGCGTTTCAGGATTACACCAAGGCCGTGCGCTTTGAAAACCTGACGAGCATTGATCCGGTGGAAAAATACCAGCTTGAAACCACTTCGGACTTGATTGAAACGCGCGTGATTGACCTCGTCACGCCGATCGGCAAAGGCACGCGCGGCATCATCGTCGCGCCGCCGCGCACGGGCAAAACGACCATCCTCAAGCAGATTTGCAACGCCATCACCACGAACCACCCGGAAGTTCACACGATGGTCCTGCTCATTGACGAACGCCCCGAAGAAGTCACGGATTTCCAGCGCTCGGTGAAGGCCGAAGTCGTCGCGTCCTCGAACGACATGGAACTCGAAACGCACGTCCGCCTTTCGCGTTTCATGATCGAGCGCTGCCGCCGCATCGTGGAATCCGGCAAGGACGTTTTCGTGCTGATGGATTCGCTCACGCGCATCGCCCGCGCCTACAACTCCGTTCACGGCGGCAGCGGCCGCACGATGACCGGCGGCGTGGATGCCCGCGCGCTGGAAATTCCGCGCAAGATGTTCGCCTCCGCGCGCAAGATCGAGCACGGCGGCTCGCTGACGATTCTGGCGACGGCGCTGGTGGACACCGGTTCGCGCATGGACGAATTGATTTTCCAGGAGTTCAAAGGCACCGGCAACATGGAACTGATTTTGGACCGCAAACTTTCTGACCGCCGTTTGTTTCCCGCGATTGACATCCCGAAATCCGGCACGCGCAAAGAGGAAAAACTTTTCGCCGCAAAAAATCTCGAAGCCATCCGCAAACTCCGCCGCACGATGGTGGACTTAAATCCCGTCGAGGCGATGGAAACGCTCACCGCCGCGCTCAAGAAATTCAAGACCAACGACGAGTTTCTGGCGAAAATGGCCGCCGGTTCGTGAACGGCAACAGCCTGAACCGTTAAATCGGGTTTGCCATGCACCGGTTCAACAAAGCGTGGCTGTTTTCACGTCTGCCTGATTCATTGATTGTTGTGTCGAATGGCTACGTCATCCATGGATATTGTTTCCTAACCGCTGCTGTGTTAAACTTCCGCCGTGCATTCCACTTCTGCCTTTGCTAATGTGACTTCGCCATGCCAAGCGAGGAAAATGTCGAGCCGCCGGGCAATCCGCTCGCCGCGCAGTCGTCTCCAGCCATTCCCGACCATGAATTGCTGCGCCTGATCGGGCGTGGCGCTTATGGTGAGGTGTGGCTGGCGCGCAACGCCCTCGGCACGCTGCGCGCGGTAAAGATCGTCCGCCGCCAGAGTTTCGGGCGGGCCGAGCATTTCGAGCGTGAATTCAAGGGACTGCTCAAGTTCGAACCAATCTCCCGCTCCCACGAAGGCCTGGTGTATGTCCTGCAAATCGGCCGTCGCGACGACGCGGGTTGTTTTTTCTACATAATGGAACTTGCGGATGCGGCGAAACCGCCCAGCGAGGATGGAGGATTTAGGATGGAAGATGGCAACAACGTCCAGCCGCTTCCCGGTCAGCCTCCGTCTTCCATCCTCGATCCTCAAAATTACGCCCCTCGCACCCTCCGCTCCGAACTCCATGCGCGCGGCTCGTTGCCGCCCGCCGAATGTGTGGCTCTCGGCTTCAAGCTCGCTGCGGCGTTGGAGCATCTGCACGCGAATGGTCTGGTGCATCGCGACGTAAAACCTTCGAACATCATTTTTGTGAACGGCGGACCGAAGCTGGCGGACATCGGCCTGGTGACGGCCATTGACGAAGCGCAATCTCTGGTCGGCACCGCCGGCTACATCCCGCCGGAAGGACCGGGCACACCGCAAGCCGACCTCTACAGCCTTGGCAAAGTTCTTTACGAAATCGCCTTTGGCAAGGATCGCCAGGAATTCCCTCAACTCCCGCCGGATTTACAATCGCATCCCGAATACACAATGCTGCTCGAGATCAACGAAATCATCCTAAAAGCCTGCGAAACCGACCAGCGCCTTCGCTATGTGAGCGCTTCGGCATTACGCGAAGATTTGGCGTTGTTGGGACAGGGCAAATCGGTCAAACAGAAGCGGACACGGCAGCAACTTTTGGCGATAGCAAAGAAAGTATTGTTTGCGGTGGTAGTATTCGGCGTTGTTGCTATCGGTGTGAACGTTTTTTTGCGACATTCTTCCGCAACCAGGCCATGGTCCACGAATCCGCAGGCGAGAAAATTCTACAACAAAGCCATCCAGGACTTGCAAAGTCGAGCGCCCGAAGGCGGTCAACGCGCCTATGCAAATCTGGAAAAGGCCGTGAAAGCGGATCCGCGATTTTTAGATGCCTACTATTTGATGTTTGAAACCGGGTTTCATGGAAATGTGATTCCGGGGGGAAATGACAGGATCGCCATAAAGCTCGCGGAGCTGGCCCCAGACTCAGCGCAATTTCACACCGTTAATTCCAAGATCAAATTCGATGAGTGGTCATTTGATGACGCGATAAACGAGGCGAAACTCGCTATTAAAAATGACTCAAGCCTTATGCGGACACATGGCCTTTATGGCTGGTATCTTGAACTGATTGACGGCGACGCTGAGCACGCTCTGCATGAATATGGGCTAGCCAATGGGCTAGCCAAGCAGATCGGTCCGCCTGATTTGGTCATTCAAACGATAATGGCCGGGCCTTATGTCATGGAACGTAGATTTGATCTGGCCATCAAACAGTTGACCAATGCCATTCAACTGGATCCGAATGCGACAGCACCTCACGAGTTTCTCTCCGAGGTATATGAAGCGGACAAGCAATACGACAAAGCCATTAACGAGCACGAGGCATGGAAGCTGTTGAGTGAACCAGACCCGAAATATACTAGGGACGGGCACGATAAAATGCGCTTGATCCTTCACGATAAAGGCCCTCGCGGTTGGTGGCAGGCCCAACTAGATGGACAAACAAATAATTTAAATTTTGAGCCTTATTGGGTGGCAGGAATCTACGCACGCTTGGGGGACACGAACAAGGTCTTTACATTCCTGAATCAGGCTTACAATCAGCGCGATTATGATATGATCAACCTGCTTGAAGATGATCATTTTGATGGATACCGGGGCGATACTCAGTTTAAGGGACTGTTGAATAAGATGGGCTTTCACCCAATTTCTGGAGCCGTTCGATAATAACCTTTTCGACATAACTGACCAAATTCCTCACGCCTCACGGCGCGCGAAGGCGGTAGAAACGACTGGGATAATTCGTCCACTGCGGGTCCTACAAAGTTTTGACGAGTCGGCTGGCAAACCGGCGCGCACTCCCAATTGCAGGACGACCGCAATGGCAAGACCGCAAAAGACGTTTTTAGTTTTAGACCTGTTAAATTTTGCTATTGCAATCCGGCTCTTTGGAGCGGATCCCAGTATCGCGAGTTGATCAGCGATTGGGCGCTTCCGTCATGCGGGTTGGCCGGGGGGTTGATCTGGCCGTTCGCGCGGATCTCGGAGTGGCCGTCGTTAAACGACATTATCGCCCTGCCAAAGTGGCGGTTTGGCTCGACCCCTTCATAGTCAGGAAAACCGCTTTGCGCCACAACCTGCGGATCCATGCAGGCGTCCTCCCACCAAAGGCTGGAGCTCCAGATCGGCGGGTTTCCGTAAGGTTCCTTGTCGCCAATGACCAAGTTATCCGAGGGGCTGACAATGGCGCTTCTTTTGAAGGAGTCGTTCACCTGAAAAGAGATGCCTGCGACGATGAGGTCTTCGGTGCCCCAGGGATGGTGTCCGAGGAACCAGCCATTGTAACCGTAGCCGACGAGGTTGCAGTCGAAGTTCCATTGCCAGGTCGTCCCGTTTTCCTGCATTGTCCCGTTGAGCGCGGGGTCGTGGAACAGTTTGCTGTTGACCCCGCTGGAATCCGCAATAGTGACACCCCACCAGTTGGTCAGCGATGCACTGGCATCACTGGTGTCCAGCCCTTGGTTTCGGTGAGCAGGAAAAGTGTCATTGTTGGCGTCCGTGTAAATCTGCATCAATAAGCCAATCTGCCGGAGGTTGTTCATGCAAGACGTGCGTTGTCCCTGTATCTTGGCGCGCGAAAGTGCCGGCAGCAGCAACGCCGCCAGAATGGCGATGATGGCAATGACCACCAGCAGTTCGATCAGCGTGAAGGCGCGGGAGTTTCCCGCTCCCGTTCGCGCTGAAACAGGATCGTTGCGCAATTTCGGTGGCTTGCCGAAGCATCGCATTCCAAAGTCTGGTCTCTCGGTTTTCATTTTACCATTCCTTTCTCACGGCGAACGGAGACGGTAGAAGCGGGCGGGATAAGTTGATGATTGCGGATCGCTGAAATAGTCCGAATCGCCGGTGAAGGTGTTGGTGGCCACCGGAGACCAGACGGGATTGCGGAGGTTCGTGCAGGCTTCCACCACGACAGTCTGGCCGCTGGCCCAGGCGATGTTGAACCCGAATTGATTCGTCCGCAAGCCGAAGCTGGCATCGCCAGTCTGCGCCTGCGGCATCCATAGTGCGGTTGGAATGCCAGCATAATATGTTGGAGAAAATGAGTCGCCTAGGTTGCCTTGAGGATTATATCGATCCCCGGCAAAATATGAACTCCATCCGGTAGTCCCAGATAAATAGTAAGCAGTTGCCGCACTTGGGAAATACCTAATTACAAACATTTGACCGTTTCCATCAAAATATCCGATACGACTGCCAAACAAAGAAGAACCGACATTTGGAGCATTCCCTATGAAATACACATTATTTAGGTCGGTGCAGCCATAGAACGTATAGCTTCCGATACTGGTGACGCTGTCGGGAATGGTCACGCTGGTCAAAGCCTTGTTGGCGAACGCATAATCCCCGATGCTGGTGACGGGGTAGCCGTTCGTCGCGGCTGGAATGACCACGTTGAGACCTGCGGCGGTATTATAGCCGGTGATGGTGATGGCCCCGTTATTGGTCGTGAATATGAATTGAGCTTGCACCGCAGCGGGCAGCGCCAGCAGCACCGCGACCAGCAGGCAGGTTTGAATCAGATTTCGTCTTAAGTTTAATTTCATAATTCAACGGCGGGCGCGTTCTTCATTTCTGAAGGGCATCGTTGTCGTAATCGCGCCAGGCGACCCGCGCGCGGTTACGGCACCGAGCGGATGCGCCAGAAATTGTTGGTGAGCTTGTTGGGATTGTTGGTCAACACCAAGACCCCATCCATGCCAGCAGTATTCGTCACCATCGGCACCCAGTTAGCCGGTGACAGGCTGAACGCGCGGTCCAAAGCGTAATTCGTTCCGGCCATGCCCTCATAGGACAATTGCGCGTCGCCCCCGCTCAACAGGTGGATGGAGATTCGATTGTAGCCGGGTGGCCCGGCAACAATCTGCTTGGGATGGCTGGTTCCATAAGGAGCGATTGTTCTGAAAGTGCCGTCGCCCAACTGGCCATATATGTCGGCACCCATGGCCCACAAACTGCCGTCGCTCTCGAGAAACAAGCTGTGGTAGCCTCCGGCGGCAATCGCCGTGACGTTGGCGGCCACAATCTGCTCGGGCAGGCTGGTCCCATAGGGAGCGGTTGTTCTGAAAATGCCGTCGCCCAACTGGCCATAATAGTCAATACCCATGGCCCACAGGCTGCCGTCGCTCTTGAGAAACAGGCTGTGCCAGCCTCCGGCGGCGATCGCCGTGACGTTGCTGGCCACAATCTGCTCAGGGACATCCATGCTGTTGGTGGTGCCGTCGCCCAACTGGCCATCCTCGTTGTCGCCCATGGCCCACAAACTACCGTCGCTCTTGAGAAACAGGCTGTGGAAGTCTCCCGCCGCAATCGCCGTGACATTGCTGGCTACAATTTGCTCGGGCAGGCTAGTTCCATAGGGAGCGGTTGTTCTGAAAGTGCCGTCGCCCAACTGGCCATAAACGTCAACGCCCATGGCCCACAGGCTGCCGTCGCTCTTGAGAAACAGGCTGTGCAAGCCACCTGCGGCAATCGCCGTGACGTTGCTGGCCACAATCTGCTCAGGGACGACCATGTTATCGGTCGTGCCGTCGCCCAACTGGCCAGACTCATTGTCGCCCATGGCCCACAGACTGCCGTCGCCCTTGAGAAACAGGCTGTGCAAGCCCCCGGCCTCATTACCCAACTGTCCTGCGGCAATCGCCGTGACGTTGCTGGCCACAATTTGCTTGGGGACGTTCTTTTTGTTGATTGTGCCGTCGCCCAACTGGCCATAATCGTTGTCGCCCATGGCCCACAGACTGCCGTCACCCTTGAGAAACAGGCTGTGGTAGCCTCCCGCGGCAATCTTGGTCACCGGTTGCGCTCCATTGGTGACCGCTGGCAGCATTGCAGCACACAGCAGCCACATTTGAATCAGGGTTCGTTTCATGTTTGTTTTCATAGTTTGATTTGGATTGGATTTTGTTGATTCGTTTTCTTCGTCAAATTCTCACGCCGGGACGGTGACGCTGACGGGGTTGCTCCATTGTCCGACTTGCGCGTCACCCACGCGGTAGATGGCGCGGTAGGTCCAAGTGACCGGGGCGGCGGGGAAGGGTTGGGTGTCGGTGTAGCCGGGCGTGGTGTCAAAGGCCAGCAGCACAAAGCCCTTGCCGTCGCCGCGATCCACCTGAATTTCGCAGATGTCCAGATACGCGCTGTTGCCGCCCCAGCCCCATTTCACGTTGACATGGTTGCCGGAAATGACGGCGTCTATCACGGGCTGGATGGTGGTCAGGTCGGGGCCGGTCTGTTGCGCGCCTTCGATGCCGAGCGCCTGCCCGATGGTTTCGTTGTAACTGGCGCTGGTCTTGATGATCTGCACGAGCGCGCGGAAACGGGCCTCGATGCCCGGCGCCACCGCCGGCACCGCCGCCGGAAACACGGGTGCGACGGGTGCGCCGCTGGCGGGCGGGTTGCCGCCGGTGCGTTCAAGGTTTTTCCACCCCGTCCATTGCAGCGCGCCATTGGCCATGATGTTCATGCACTTGAGGGTGTAATCGAAATAGGCGGCGTCGGCGGCCTGCGCGGCAATCTGCGCGGCGATGACACCGATGACGGCGGAATAACTGGCGATGCCGTTCTTGAAGGTTTGAAGTTGCGCGTTGAACGCGTCGTCGTTCTGGGCGATATAGTCGGATTTCATGGGTTTTTAGGGGTTTGGAGTTGGGAGTCAGGAGTTCGCAGACAGGAAATGGGAGTGGAAACTGCCCTCACCCCGTCCCTCTCCCATCGGATGGGAGAGGGTGGCCGGAGGCCGGGTGAGGGAAAAGGCGCTGTTTTTGCCAATTTTGGCGTGTTTTTGATGGAAAACCGTGCGGCTGGACAATTTTCCGGAACGGCTGGATGAATTATCCGTGCGATCAAATGATTTACTGGTGCGGCTGGAACGTCCAGCCGCGCAGTCGAAACCGCCAGCCGCGTGATTAAACGGGGCAGCCGTCTGGCTGGATGAACCAACCGTGCGGTCGGAACGGTCAACCGTGTCGTTGAAGCCGTCAGCCGTGTGGCTGGAACCGCCAGCTTTGCGGCCAGGTGAGCCAGCCGTGCGGCTGAATGACCTGACCGTGCCGGAAACTGCGCCAGCGTGAGGAATATGGGTAATGGCTTTTTCATTTTTTGTGTTTTTTTTGATTCAGGCAGCCTGATTTCGGTCTGGTTTATGCCTCAACAAGCTATACACGCGACCAGCAAGCCCGGTTTAACAAGAATTTGTTTGTTAGAACTCCACCCCACGTTTCGTGTATATCTTGTGCAGACCGTTTCATTATCATTTCCGCGACGTATGCCAGAACAATTGTTCGACCCAATCCCCACCCGGCACAGCCTGCTTAACCGGCTCAAGGACTGGGGCGACCAGACGAGCTGGCAGGATTTTTTTAGCACCTACTCGCGCTTGATTTACAACGTTGCGGTCAAGGCCGGGCTGTCGGACACCGAGGCGCAGGAAGTCGTGCAGGAAACCGTCATTGCCGTGGCGCGCAAGATTGGCGAGTTCAAAGCGGACCCGGCGCACGGTTCCTTCAGCGCGTGGCTGATGCAGTTGACACGCTGGCGCATCGCAGACCAATGGCGGAAACGGAACAAAGTAGGACAGGCGTCCCGCCTGTCTGGGGCAGGGGGGACGCCAGCCCTACGTTCCGACGACACCGGTTCCACCGGCCCGATCGAGCGCGTCCCCGACCCGGCGAGCCTGGCGCTCGACGCGGTGTGGCACACGGAATGGGAGAAGCATTTGATGGATGCAGCGCTGGAGCGCGTCAAGCAGCAGATCAGTCCACGACAGTTTCAAATGTTCGATTTGCACGTGCTGCAAAACCAATCTGTGCAAGAGACTGCGAACACATTGCAAGCGAGCGTGGCATCGGTCTACATGGCCAAACATCGGGTCGCCCGTTTGGTGAAGAAGGAGATTAAAAAGCTGGAGCGTAGCCAGTCTTGACGGCGACCGCATCATTCCGGACTCGACGTGACCGGACCTTATCTGAAATCGTGGGCGGGCATGAATTCACGTTCAGTTCAAACCGCCGGGTCGCTCCATTCGCGTCCGCCGCTGGAGCGGATGTTGCGCATCCATCAAGCGTTGCAGGCCGGCGGCTTTCCCAATTCCAGCCAGCTTGCGCGCAAAACAGAAGTTTCCACCAAGACGATTCATCGCGACATCGAGTTCATGCGCGACCGGCTGAACCTGCCGGTGGAATTCGACGCCAGCCGCAACGGTTATTTCTACAACGGCGAAGTCAACGCGTTCCCGACGATGCAGATCACCGAGGGCGAAATCGTCGCGCTCGTCGTCGCGGAAAAAGCGTTGCAGCAATATCGCGGCACGAGTTTTGAGAAGCCGCTGCTCTCCGCGATCAAAAAAATGGAGCAGGCGCTGCCCGACACGATCTCGCTCAACCTCGCCGACATCGAACAAACCATTTCCTTTCGCACGCGCGCCGAGCCGATTCTGAATCTGGAAATTTTTGACGTGCTTGCCAAGGCCGTCGCGCAACGGCAGCAGTTGGAACTGCATTATCGCAAGCCCGGTCAGCCGGCGGAAAAGCGCCTCGTGGACGCTTATCATTTGGCGAACATCAATGGCGAGTGGTATCTCTTTGCCTACGACCACGCGCGCAAAGACCTCCGCACCTTCGTCCCGGCGCGCATCCAGTCCGTCAAACCGACCGGAAAAACTTTCGAGCGCACGCAGAAATTTTCGCTGGAGAAACGGCTGCGCGACAGCTTTGGCGTCCACTCCGGCGAAGGGGAATTTGACGTGGTGATCCGCTTCAACGCCCGCGCCGCCGGTTACATCCGCGAAAAAAAATGGCATCCGTCGCAGCAGCTTCGTGAACTGAAAAACGGCGGCGCGGAATTACGGCTGAAACTTTCCAGCCTCGCCGAAGTGCAGCGCTGGGTCTTGAGCTGGGGCGGCGACGCGAAGGTTTTGAAACCGAATGAATTGATTCAGTCCGTAAAAAATGCGGCACAAGCAATATTGACAATGTAGGAGACGATGCGAGGAGTCTCTAATTTTCTTTCTCCAATTTAAGACTCGTCACCTCGTCTCCTACAAAATCAGATCAAATAAATTTCCCCGGATTCAAGATGCCGCGCGGGTCGAGCGCTTTTTTTACGACGCGATGAAGCTCGTGGGTTTCGGCGGAAACTGCCTGCGGCCACCAGCGTTTCTTGGCGAGGCCGATGCCGTGTTCGCCAGTGATGGCACCGCCGCATTCAATCACCCAGTGGAACAATTCATCCAGACATTTTTCGGCGCGTTCCTTCGCGCCGGACAAATTGTAATCCACCATCACGTTTGTGTGGATGTTGCCGTCGCCGGCGTGGCCGAAGCAGGCGAGTTGGAGGCCGTGCTTCTTTTGCAATGTCGCGGCGAACTTAAATAATTCCTCCAGTTTTCCGCGCGGCACAACGATATCCTCGTTCAATTTCGTCAGGCCGGTGTCACGAAGCGCGTAGGAAAATTCGCGGCGGATCTGCCAGACGGCTTCGCATTGCTTGTTGCCAAAACCGCGTTCGATGAACAGCGGCTTTTGCGTGCGGATGATTTTTTCCACAGCGGCGATTTCCTGTCGAACCGATTTTTCCTGTCCGTCCAGCTCCGCAATCAAATGCGCTTTGCAGCCGAGCAGACGTTTGCTCTTTGTGCGTTTGGCGGCGGCGGCGAGCGTGAATTCATCCGCCAGTTCCGCCGCGCACGGCAGAAAACCGGCGGCAAAAATTGCCTGCAACGCGCGGACGGCGGCGTTCATCGAGCTGAAGCCAACGGCGAGATTCGCACGAAACGGCGGAAGCGGCAGCAGTTTCAACGTCGCTTCAGTAATAACTCCAAGCAGTCCTTCCGAGCCGACGAACAGCCGGTGCAAATCAAAACCGGTTTTGTTTTTGTGCGTGCGTCCGCCGAGCCGGCAAATCGAACCGTCCGCCAGAACGACTTCGAGGCCGAGAACGTAGTCGCGGGTGACGCCGTATTTCAGGCAGCGCGGACCGCCGGCGTTGGTGGCGATGTTGCCGCCGATGGAATTGTCGGCGCGGCTCGCTGGATCAGGCGGATAAAACAGTCTGCGCTTTTCGACGGCGGCCTGAAATTTCGCCGTGATGACCGCCGGCTGGACGACGGCGACGAAATCCTGCGCGTTGATTTCCAGAATGCGGTTCATGCGTTCGGTCGAAAGAACGATGCCGCCGTGAACGGGAACGCAGCCGCCGACATAGCCGTAGCCGCCGCCGCGCGCGGTGACGGGAATTTTGTTCCGGTTTGCGAACTGCAAAACGGTGGCGACACTTTTTGTGGAGCGCGGCAGGGCGACGGCGTCGGGCTGATGCGCGGCGAACCATTTGTCGCCGGAATAATTTTTCAAGGCGGCGGCGGTGGAGACGATTTCGCCAGGCAGGATTTTTTCAAGCCGGATCAGTTTTGATTTCAAGGAGGTCATTCAAATTTAGGCAAAGCCATCCGCCGAAAAATAACCACAGTCAAATTGACAGCCAAATGTCGCCATGATAAGCTCACTGCTAATACCATGATTCAAAATTCATTATTTGTCCGCAAATTCTTGGTTTTGCGTCAACGGTTTTTGTCCGGCCACAAGCTGTTAACCCTCAAACAAAAGAGCGTAATTGCAAGGATAACCAGGGTCAAATATGTTTTTGGACTCTTTGATGTCTGTCACCGCGCCGTCGGAAAAGACGGCGCTCATCGCACAGGATTTTTTTCCCGACGGGAATCAGTCCGGGGCGGGTCAGTAATGAACGGCGTAAATCTATGAATGTTCCTCATCCCCATTTCCCCGAACGCAATTGCAGGCTCGTGAAATTTCTTTTTTTGATTTCGCTGCTGCTGCTGCCGGTTGCTGAACCGGTTTTGGCAGGTCTGCCACCGGGTTGGACCGACGCGGACATTGGTTCGCCAGGCATGGCTGGCTCGGCAGGCTACACCAATGGCAACTGGACTGTGACCGGCGGCGGCTCCGATATTTGGGGCGGATCGGATCAATTTAATTACGCCAGCACGTCGGTGGGCGGCGACGGCACGATCATTGCCAAAGTGACCAGCCTGCAAAACAGCGATTCCAGCGGCTGGTCCAAGGCGGGAATCATGTTTCGTAATGACAGCACGGCCGGTTCGGTCAACGTGAGCATCGTCGCTGCGGCCACGCAAGGAGTCAGCTTTCAATGGCGCGGCACGGCCGGCGGCCAAAGTTCATTCCAGGATATTACGGGGATAACGGCGCCGGTCTGGCTGAAATTGGTCCGCTCCACGGGAACATTCACCGGGTCCTACAGCACCGACGGCAGCACCTGGGTGCAGGTCAGCAGCCAGGCGATCACGATGAACAACACCGTCATGGCCGGCCTTGACGTGACCGCGCACAACAACTCGGTGCTGAACACAGCCACGTTCACAAACGTGAGCGTGACGCTGGTTGTCGTCACCAACCCGGTCGTCACCAATCAGCCCGCTTCGCCCGTGCTCGCCACGTCGGCGACGCTCAACGGCCAGATTGTTTCGACCGGAAATCAGACGCCGTCTGTGACGATTTATTACGGGACGACGGATGGCGGAGCCAACCCGGCCGCTTGGGCCAACAACACTGCCATCGGCGCGCAATCGGGAAATTTTTCGGCGAACATCACCGGCCTCGCCCCGAACACGACTTATCATTTTACCGCCACGGCGACGAATTCGGCTGGCGGTGCTTGGGCCGCGCCTTCCCTGTCGTTCAAAACGGTTTCGGTGACGCTTCCGGTGATGACGAACCTGCCCGCCGCAAATGTTCAAGCGACTTCGGCGACGCTGGGCGGTCAGGTGGTTTCTGTCGGAGGTTCGACACCGGACGTGACGCTTTATTATGGCACAACCGACGGCGGCAACAATCCGTCCGCCTGGGCCAACAACGTCACGTTCGGCGCGCAATCTGGAAATTTTTCCATCACCGTCCTCGGGCTGGCGACGAACACGACTTATTATTTCACGGCCACGGGCACGAATGCGGCCGGCGGCGTCTGGGCAACTCCATCGAAAAATTTCACCACGCTCCCGTCGCTGACACAACTGCCGGTTTTGACGTATCATTATGACAACACCCGCGCTGGCGCCAATACCAATGAAACAATCCTCACGCCGGCAAACGTCAACACCAATAACTTTGGCAAATTGTTCACCTATAATGTGGATGGCTACGTCTATGCGCAGGCGCTGATTGCCACAAATGTTACCATTCCCGGCAAGGGTGTGCATAACGTCCTATACGTCGCGACCGAAAATGACACGGTGTATGCGTTCGATGCGGATAATTATGTTCCCACGCCGTATTGGACGAACAGCTTCATCAATCCGGCGGCGGGCATAATTCCCGTTCCGGGATCGGACGCAAGCGGCAACATTTATCCGATAATCGGCATCACGGCGACGCCGGTGATTGATCCGTTGACCGGCACGATTTATGTCGAGGCAAGAACCAAGGAAACTTCCAGCGGCGTCACCAGCTACATTCACCGGCTTCATGCGCTTGACATCAGCACCGGTTTGGAACGGACCAACTACAACAGTCCAGTATTGGTCGCCTGCACCAACTATCCCGGCACCGGCACGCCGGGACAAGGCGACACGAATGGCTCATATGTTCTTTGGAATGGCTTGCGGGAACAATGCCGACCAGCCTTGCTGCTCGCCAACGGCATGGTCTATCTTTGCTACGCATCGCCCGGCGACCATCCGCCATACTACGGATGGGTGTTCAGCTACGATGCGCACACCCTCGCCCAGACCGGCGTGTTCAACACCACGCCCAACATTGGTTACGGTGGCATCTGGATGACCGGCAATGGGCCGGCCGCCGACGCCAGCGGGGCAATTTATTTGAACACCGGCAACGGAACTTTCGACGCGAATACGAACGGATTGGATTACGGCGACAGCATTCTCAAGCTGACCAATGGCCCGAGCGGTTTGAAGCTGGCGGATTATTTCACGCCCTTCAACCAGTCCACGATGAACGACCAAGATTTGGATGTCAGTTCCGCCGGACTGCTCCTGCTGCCGCCCGTCAATGGGACGAATCTTTTGTTGAGCGGCAGCAAATTCGGCACAGCCTACCTGCTCAACACGGCCAACCTGGGCAAATTTCACTCCGGTTCCGATTCGCAGATCGTCCAGGCGCTCGTCGGCAAGGTGCAGGGACAATGGAGTTCGCCGGCATATTTTAACGGGATGATCTACTTCATCGCCTGCCAGAACCAGGGCGGCGGCAGCGATGTCATCAAACAATTTGCCATTTCCGGCACTTCGATCACCACCACCCCGGCCGCGCAAGGTTCGACCGCCTACACTTACCCCGGCGCAACACCCACGGTTTCGGCCAACGGCACGAACAACGGCATCGTCTGGGCGATTCAATCCTCCGCCTACGGAAGCAGTGGTGCGGCGGTGCTGCACGCCTACAATGCCACCAACGTGGCGCAGGAGTTTTACAACAGCAGCCAGCTTCTGTCGCGTGACAATCCCGGTGCCGCCGTTGAGTTCACATTGCCAACCGTCGTTAACGGCAAGGTTTATGTCGGCGGACAATATGCCATGTCGGTTTTTGGCAACGGCATTTTCCTGGCCGCGCCGACCATTTCGCCCAACGGCGGGGTTTTCTCCGGTTCGGTCACCATCACGCTGGCCGAGACGACACCTGGAACCAGCCTTTACTACACGCTGGATGGATCAGACCCCGACACCAATTCGATCCTATACACTGGTCCTTTCAATTTGACCAATTCCGCCGCCCTGCACGTCGTCGCCATCAAGCCCGGATACAACAACAGCGCGGTGACCGCCGCCGGATTTATCAACAGCGCTTCCATCGGCCTGGGCGTGGGCTTGCGCGGGCAATACTGGACGAACACAACCGCGACCGCGTTTGCGAATGCATCGTTCAACACGCCGGCGACTTTGGTGCGCACCGACGCCGTGGTGAACTTCAATTGGAACACGGCCGGCCCTGATCCCAAGATTGGACAGACCGTTTTCACGGCGCGCTGGACCGGTTCGGTGCAGCCACAATTCAACGAGACCTACACGTTTTACGCCACCGCCGATGACGGGGTGCGGCTATGGGTCAACGGGCAGTTGCTGGCTGACGGCTGGGTGGATCAGGCGTCAACAACTTACCAGGGATCCATCGCGCTCAAGGCGCAGCAGTTTTACAACATCCGGATGGATTACTACCAGAACGGCGGCGGAGCGGTGGCTCAATTGCAATGGAGCAGCCCGTCCACCACGAAGGTGACCATCCCGCAGACGCAGCTCAATCCGTTCACCAACCCGCCGCCGGGCGTGGTGCTGAACAGCCCCGCCGATGGTTCAACTTACACCGCCGCTTCGAGTGTCACCATGAACGCCAGCGCGGCCGGACAATACAACAACATTGATAATGTTGCCTTCTATGTGAACGGCGCGTATCAAGGCAGTGTCAGCAACCTCCCTTACACCCTGACCGCGACCGGTCTTGCCTCAGGCAATTATGCGTTGACTGCGGTTGCCACGGACGGCAGCGGCCTGGCCAGCACTTCCGCCCCCGTCAACATCACCGTCAATGCGGGCAGCGGCCAGCCTTACGGCCTGACTGCGCGCGGCACAGTTCGACCTTTTTTCAATATGCCCCAAACCATCAACGGCACGTTGCCGCTGTTGCTCTCGCAAACCGGAGTCTTCAGCAACACACCAAGCATGACACCCACCAATGGATTGATTCCCTACAATCCGAACACCCCATTGTGGTCGGACGCGGCGGTAAAAACCCGCTGGCTGGCGGTGCCCTACAAAGGCGGCTTCGACACGCCAGACCAGCAAATCGGTTTTGCCACCAACGGCGAATGGTCTTTTCCCAGCGGCACGGTTTTCGTCAAACATTTTGCGCTCGTGACCGACGAGACCAATCCCAATGCCCCGCTGCGACGCCTCGAAACCCGCCTGCTCGTGCGTGATCCAAACGGCGGGGTTTATGGCGTCACCTACAAATGGCTGCCTGACAACAGTGACGCCGAACTGCTCACGACCAGCTTGTCTGAAAACATTCTCATCACCAATGCCACGGGCGTCCGCACGCAAACATGGTATTATCCCAGCCCGGCGGACTGCCTGGTGTGTCATACTCCCGTCGCCAATTACGTGCTGGGCGTCAAAACCCGGCAGTTGAACGGAAACGTCACCTATCCGGCCACCGGCGTGACGGACAATCAATTGCGCGTCCTCAACCGGCTGGGACTGTTCAACCCGGCCTTTGACGAAACGCAAATTCCCACTTACTCGCACATGGTGTCGGTGACCAACCTGGCCGCCGACGTGACGAACCGTTTCCGTTCTTACATAGACGCCAACTGCGCGCAGTGCCACCGGCCCGGCGGAGTCAGCCACGCCAGTTTTGACGCGCGATATGACACGCCGCTGACCAGCCAGGGCATCGTCAACGGCTCCGTCGTCACCAGTCTTGGCATTGACAATCCCCGGGTCGTGATGCCCCACGACATCTGGCGCTCAATCCTCTATCAACGCGCCAGCGTCCGCGATTCCGCCATCCAGATGCCACCGCTCGCGAGCAGTGTGGTGGACACCAACGCCATGGCCGTCTTTGTTGATTTCATCAACGGACTGGCCGGCACGCCCGCGCTCGCACCGCCGGTGCTGACTCCGTCCGGCGGCACGAACTACGGCCCGGTCAGCATCACCGTGCAGCCGCCCGACACCAACGCCACCGTTTATTACACGCTGGACGGCACCTTGCCCACGACCAGTTCCCTGGTTTATTCCAATGCGATTGTTCTGACCAACAGCGCCACCGTCAGCGCCAACGCATTTGAAACGGGCTTCATCAACAGCGTCGCCGCCAGCGGCTCGTTCACGATTCTGCCGCCGATCTTTTTCTCGGCGCCCGGCGTGTTCACCAACAGTGTGTTCCAGTTGCAATTGTCCGCGACGCCGGATAAAACTTACGTCTTGGAGGCGTCCACCAATTTGACGCAGTGGGTTCCCATCAGCACCAACACGCCTTCCGCCACGCCGTTCTATTTGACCGATCCGAACGCGACCAGCCTCTCCCATCGCTTTTATCGCGTTCTGCTCCAGCAACCTTGAACTCACCGTTTCATGTGTTCAACATTCCGTTTGATTTTTCCCGCGCTTGCCGTGGCGGGCTGGATGGCTGCCGGCGCGTCATCGGTTCAAGGGCAGATCAACCCCACAAATTCGGTTGCTCCGGCAACAGCCATTTCCGAGGATGCGAACGGCGTCACAAACCAGGATGCAGTCATCAAGGCACTCGCGCAGAAGGCTGAACAGATTCGAACCGCCTGCGTCAATGCCCGGCGGCGGATTTGCGGTCAGGTGGTTCAGATTGTGCCCGGGGGTCTGGTCGTGGACAGCGGCTATCCCGACTTGTTGCGCCCGGAATTAAGCCGCTCGTGGGTCGCGCCGGACACCGTTTACCCCAGCCGTCCGGCCAATCTCGTCGAAGAAAAAACGCCCGGTGCGGTTTGTGTCGGCCTGGTTTTTCTCACGGACATTCCGAAACGCCCCCCCGTCAAAATTTACGATTATGTGATCATCGAAGCCTATCCCGCCGGACAATCCGTGTATCAACCGGTTCCCAACGTGACCAGGACGATCCGCAAATTTTCCGCCAAGCTGGAAGGCGCGGTTCAACTGAACCTCGCCGCCGATAAAAAATAATCCGCCGGTAAAAAATTTACGGCAGGATTCGGCGGTCAGCCATCAGCGGGGGCGCGTTCCTCACGCGGTTGGCCGGGAAATTTTCGGTGAAAGAATTTCCAGCGACGGCAGGCGAGGAACAAGCCGCCCAATGCGGACAATCCTAAAACGCTTGGTTCGGGAACGGGCGAAGGTGAAAATTGGATGTTGTCCAATATCAACAGGTTGACATACGGGCCGGATGGTGGTGCTGGTTCGGTAAAAGTCAGCGGAACAACCTGCCCTGCAAATGCAGAAATATCGCCGCCATAAACCGAGTAACCTGAAAAAACTTGCAATGGGGTCATGCTGATGGTTTGACCGTCAACAGTCACAATAAAGTTACCACTTCCAGCCGCACTGAACAGCAATGTTGTAATCCCATTTGGAATCAGGCCGCTCTGGCTGATTGACGATGAAACTTGAAATGTGCCACCGTAAATGACCGCACTGAAGTTCCCCTGAAGCGGAACAAAGCCATAGCCGGTATTCGTGTCGTTTACTGATATATCGGCACCGCCTCCGCCTAAACTATAAGTATCATACGATACTTGTGCTGTATACCCAGTGCCGAATCCAGGCTGTGAATAAAAAGCGGTCCATCCCGGAAACGCCGCGTTAGTTGGAACATTATAGCCGGTATGAGAATACCCAGCAACATTCGCTGATTCAAAATCCAAATTTATAAATCCTTGAGAGAAGCCAATGCCCTCCTCAACGACCAACAGGGCAAAGATTGAAATGGTGCAAAGAGATTTCACCGCGAAGGATTCTTCCAGCGACGGCAGGCGAGGAGCAAACCGCCCAAAGCGGACAAACCCAATGCGCTCGGTTCGGGAACGGGCGAAGATGAAAATTGGATGCTATCTAAAAGAGCAGAACTTTGCCAAGGCACTGTGAATACCAATTGACCTGTTTGCCCCGCGTAAGCAGAAACATCTGCGCTCCAAATGGTATAAGTGTCAGTGCTACCAATGGAATTAAAAGCAAGCGGCTGATTGTTGAACGTAATTTGAAGCCCCCCAATGTTTCCCCAAAAGATCAATGACATTGCGAAAGCAGGAATTTGTGCGGTTTGTCCTATCGCCGCGCTCTGTTGTGGCGCGAACATGGACGATCCGAATAATTCTACCGTGAAATTACCTTGAATCGGAGTCAAGACTGAATTCGTTCCTTGTAAAGTAACTGCGGCAGCGTCAAGCGGCCTCGTGTTGTAAATAATATCTTGTTGCGGAGAGCCATTAATATATGCAGTCCAGCCCGGCATGGCGTTGGTGTCATATACAGCGTAGGGATAATAGGGACTTGAGGGATCGGGGTTTATTACCGCGCTTTCAAAATCAAGGTTGATGAAACCTTGGGAAAAACAGCTGATCATTCCGGCAGTTAAAATGCAGATGATGTTTGAATACAGTTTCATAGAGCTTCCTTATTTGGTTATCAATGGATCACCCGTAGCTTGGAAGTAAGGTGAGTTTTTTGAATTCCAAGCACAGATTCCAAAATTCTTTCCCAACGACCACAATCCAAAGTAGGTCGAGTTGTCGTTTTTTCCGGCCAAGTAAGGCTCATAAACCGTGGTCACGGCTCCAATTGGAGTGTTGCAATAATTCGTCCCTCCAAAAGCGGTGCTGGAGAACCAATAAACAAACGAACCCTGGCTTTGCAGGCCGACCACTTGTGTTCCATTCCAAGACTCCTCCGTGTTTATCAACCACCAGCCGCTGTGGCCATGCCAGGTGAGCGAGCCGTCAAGGGTTTGAAGAACAGAAATGTTCCCATGAACACCCCACGAAACGTAGCCAGCCACATTCATTGCATTTGTGGCGTCAAAAGTTAAAAAGGCATTTGTCACATTCACAACTGAACCGTTTTTTAGATAGGTCCAAATCCAATAATTTCCATTGGTGTTGAAAAAGCCGTTGGTAAGCACAGCGTCATAGAACTGGACGGCGCTGGGTGAAATTCCATTGGCAATCAAGACGTTGGTGACAGCTGAAATATTACCGCCATAAATTGTAAAATCTTCCGTGGAGTTAGTGCCAGGAACGCCAAAGCGGACATCATCCAGCACAAAGTTTGTGTTTCCATAACCGCCAGCGCTGGCGCTCAAAACCGGGCTGTTGCTGGCTATGGGAACCCCAATGGCCGCCAGCTTGTTGATGTAGGCGATGCAATCATTGGTCCGATTTGTCGTGGCATTCATGCCCATGTTCAGATGCGTCACATACGGCTGCCAGCCGGAAATAAGAGAATGTAGTTGAACGCTCACGTCGTTTGGAGACGAAGGTTGAGGATAATGATAATAGGGATAACCATTCGTCGGATACGCGCTTGTGAAATCCACTCGGCTTGGCAAATCCATGAAAAGAATCACATATTGCGGTCGTTTGGCCGGGTTGTTCGTCAACCACGAATATATCGGGTTGAAAATCTGGTTGGTCAGTTCCGTCGGCGTGATAGTTTCAAAGTAGCCGGGTGTTACAGGATTCGTGTATCCAATCCCCAGCACGTTCGCGCCGCTCACATTTGGGCGATGCGCGAGGTAATAATTCAACACCGTCGTGCTGTCCACGGAGTTGGTGTTGTAAATCAGCAGCAAGTCCTGCGTCACGTCAATCGCATTTGTCAGCGCCGTCTGCCAGCTCACGCTCGCGCTGCCCGCCGCGTTCTGCGCCACGAGCGTATAAAGACCCGCGTTGGTGTCATTGATGAAAAAGCTGTAAGCACTGGTCGTTGCGCCGGTGATGTTCGTGCCGTTCAACTGCCAGTGGTAGCTGATCGGGAATCCGTTGGTGGTTCCCGGTGCGTTCGCCGTGCCGCTTAAACTGATATTCTTGCCATAAATGGTCACGATGTTCGTCGGCGAAGATTGGTAGGTGAACACCGGTGGCGTCACGACGGTCAGGCTGGCGTTGGAACTGACGAGGCTGCCCATGCCGCCGTTGTCGGTGACGACCACATGGTAGGCTCCATTCTGGGACGGCTGCACGTTGGTCAACGTCAGCAAGGCACCGGTTGCGCCAGAAATATTCACATTGGTATATTGCCACTGATACGTCACTCCGTAAAGTCCCGCACCTCTGGCAATGAAAGTCACATTGCTGTCTTGCGCCTGATACTGGTTGGTCGGTTCCAGCGTGATGACCGGCGTCGGTGGCCCGGTGCGGATGGCGAGTCCGTAGTTAGCTCCGCCACCGATGGCGACAACATTCGACAAGCCTTGCAGCGGACTGACGACTTGACTGTCACCCCATGCCACCACCTTGCCGTCGCTTTTCAACGCGAGCGTGTAGGCTGAATCTTCGCCCGTGAAGGGATCGCCACCGGCGGCAATGGCCACCACATTGCTCAAACCCGCTGGCACTGTAGATTCGCCATAATTGTTGTCACCCCAGCAAACCACCGTCCCGTCTTTTTTTAGGGCGACACTGTGCGCCCAGCCTGCCGCCACGCCCTGAACATTGCTCAAACCCGCCGGAACGTT
>DATCBW010000092.1:0-3085 GCA_036511615.1 Verrucomicrobiia bacterium
CAAGGGACAATTCCAGATGCTGCCATTGAACAAGACCGGCGCGGCGCAACGCGGCGTCCTGTGGGCGGACGTGGATGGCGACGACCGGCCCGATTTGCTCGTGGCCGAGCCGGAAAGCGGCCAGCTTTCGATTTATCTGCAACAGGCCGACGGCGCGCTCGCCGCACCAAAGAAATTTCCGAGCTTCGCCGGCGTTTCACAGATTGCCGTGTCCGACTGGAACAACGACGGCCATCCGGAAATCTTTTTGTTGAGCCGCGACGAAAACGCGGTCGGCGTGACGCGGTTCGACCAGCAAGGACGGCTGCCGTTTCCGACGATCATTCCACTGGACGGCAAGCCGCTCGTGATGGCGACGGGCGTGCTCAAGCCCGGCGCGAAGCCCGTGCTCGCCGTCATCGTGGAAAAAGATGGCGCGCGTTCGCTCGTCATCTGCACGGCGGACGGCAAATCGAAATCGCAGAAGTTGAGCGCCAGTTTCACCGCCAACCCGACGACGCTGGCGGTTCAGGACGTGAATCAAGACGGCTTGGCCGACCTGGTCGTGCTGATTCCTTATGAAAAAGTAAAAGTGCTGCTGCAAAACAAGGAAGGTATGTTTGATGAAAAAAATGTTGATCCGCCCGGCGGCTCCATGGACCAGCCGTGGCTGGCGTCCGTGGATTTTGACGGCGACGGCAAGCCGGAACTCTTGTTGCCGCAGAAGAATTTCGTTCGCGTCGTCGTGCTGGAGCAGCAGGCGGCGGCCGCCGGCTCGACGAACGGTCCTGACTGGGTTTTCCGCGTGAAAGACCAGATCAACGGCGCAGCCAGCGACTCGCGCATCGTAGGCGCGACCGCCGTGGTCAACGGCACCAACACCATCCCCTCGATTTTTCTGCTCGACGCCCAATACAAGCAGTTGACGCTTTGCGAGCGCGACACCAACGGCGTCTGGCAGGTGGTTAAAAACATTGACCTGCCGACGGCGGATTTTTCCACGTTGAGCACCGTGAAATTTGCCGGCACGCCGAGCGTGGCCTTCACCGGCCAGAACGCCGTCGCGTGGCAGTCGCTCGCGGGCGAAGTCTGGGAACTTACCAAGCTCGACGACTACGACACGCCCATCAGGAACGGCTACCTGAATGATTTGATCGCCGGCGACCTCAATGGTTCCGGCCGCAAGCAGATTGTCTTCATGGAATCGGCGCGGAATTATCTGGACCTCGTTTATTTTGACGCCCACCGCAAGCTGGTGCCCGGCGACCGCTGGCAGGTGTTCGAGCAGCACACCTTTCGGGGCATCACCGACGCCCTGCCTGAACCGCGCGAATGCGCCGTGGCCGACGTGACCGGCGACGGCAAGAACGACCTCATCGTCCTCGTCCACGACCGGATTCTGGTTTATCCGCAGGAGTGAAACGGCGGCTATTGCTTCGGCGCTGGACGGAGGGTCAGGGACTTCAACAGCGCGCCCGGTTCGCGGCCCACGATGATGAGTTTGTGCGCGCCCGGTGCGAGGGTGAAACGCTTGGGGGCAAATTCATCGTTGGCGGAATCTCCGGTGCCGCGCCAGCTTATCACCCGCTTCTCAAATTCGGTCGTGACTTCAATGTCCCAAATCATGTCCGGGTCCACCGGCTGGGCGTCCACATTCACAAAAAATGAGTTGGCGTTTTCGTCGTCGGCGTTCACCAGCGTCTCGATCACATAATCTCCGGCGTTCGTGATGGTGAAATTGAAAACCGCCTTGCCGCCATCCGCGACTTCCACCATATCCGCCGCCGCCGATGCCAGATAAAAACAATCATTCGTCAAAACCAGCGGCGCGGTCAGGACGGCGGCGGACGCGGGGAAAAACTGGCCCGGCGGCGGCATATCGGCGGCGGCATTGGTTTTTGCATCCTGCGCGAAAGCGGGAATCGCCAGCGCACAGCCTAGAATAACGGAGGAGAGGTGCTTCATGCGATTAGTTCTACGCCTTCGGCGAAAATTCAGCAATGAAAAAAACCTCTCGTCTCTTGACGGCCAATTTTCTTTTCATCAACCGCTTTCCGATCGCACCGGCACGATTGCCACGCGCAACGTAGGACAGCGCTTCCAGCCTGTCTTTGGATTTGTTAATTGTTAAGATGGAGACAGGCGCGGCGCCTGTCCTACGATCTGGCGAAGCTGAATCTCGAAATCATTCCCGTCATCAACAAGATTGACCTCGGCCACGCGGACGTGCCGCAGGCGAACATGGCGCAAGGCAACTGCCGGATGATTTTCGGAAAAAATTAAATCTTCCGCGCGCCGCGAAATAAAAAAGCCGGAACAATTCCTTGCTCCGGCCTTGCGAACGAATTGTAAAAAGAAATTATTTTGCGGGTGCGGCGGCTGGCGCGGGCGGGGTTGGTGAACCGCCACTGTGACCGCCGCGATCAATAATCACCCGCGCGCTCAAATAACCCGCATAAAACTCCGGGTTCGACTTCTTGAACATCACCATCTGCTTGTCCAGTCGGTTGCGCAGGATGCTCATGATTGTTTGAATCGCCGTTGGCATCGTTTTTGTCTGGCCGGAACGTCCGGCAATCGCCGTGCGCGGCGCGGTTTTCAATCCGTCAAACTGCGTCGTCAAAGTGTTCAAGCCCGTCACTTCCGCCGCCACGATTCCATAATCCGCCAGCGCCGCCAGATTCGCCGTTGCCAGACCCGAAATGCGTTTGCCCTCGTTCTCCAAAATATCATCGCTCATCTTGTCCAGTTGCGGCAGCGTCAACTCCGTTTGCGCGGCGAGATTCATGTCATTGTTCTTGGCCGCCAGTGCCGAAAGCTGATGGGCAATTCGCAAAATCTCATCCTCAAAATCATGGCGCACCTGTTGCTTTTGATCCTCCGCGCCGCCCGTGGGAGTTTCCTGCACCTGCGCCTTGCCGCTGGCCTTTTCAATGGCCGCATCCAAATCTGAAACGGTCTGGCCCATCGCCACGTTGCCGCTCCAGATCGTGTTGTTCTTGGCCATGTAAGCAGAAACCGTGTTGCCCATGCCGGTTCGATTAAGTTGTTTTCGATTCATAGGATTTGCGAACTTTGTAGAAAGTCAGCCGCAACCTGTCAACTG
>DATCBW010000093.1:0-11280 GCA_036511615.1 Verrucomicrobiia bacterium
TCGGTGCATCAGTTTCAGGATGCGGTCGCTGCCGCTTTGCAGCGGAATATGCGCGCTCTCGCAAAGTTTCGGCAGCCGCGCGTAAGCCTCAACCAGATCATCGCCGTAGCCTTTCGGATGCGGCGAGGTGAAGCGGATGCGTTCCAGCCCGTCAATCTCGTGAACGGCATTGAGCAGTTGGACGAAAGCGGATTTGCCATCAAGCGCGGGAATATCGCGCTTGCCGAAGCTGGTGACAATCTGGCCGAGCAAGGTGATTTCCCGCACGCCGCGTGAAACCAGTTCACGGCACTCGGCGACGATGTCGTCAATGGTGCGGCTGCGTTCCTCGCCGCGCGTGTAAGGCACGATGCAGAAAGTGCAGTATTGGTTGCAGCCTTGCATGATGCTGACGAAGGCGGATACGGAAGTCTTGGCGCTGCCGTTGAGCAAATGCTCGCGGATGGTCGCCTCGCTTTTGGCCTCGGCCTCAATGTCCACGATTTTGTCGCGTTTGCCGGTGAGCAGTTCGTCCAGGTATTCCGCCGCGCGATGAAATTTCTGCGTGCCGAGCACCAAATCCACGTCCGGCAGCTTGTCAATCAATTCCTGGCCGCGGCTTTGGGCCATGCAGCCCATGAAACCCACAATCTGGTCGCGCTTCTCGCTGCGCGCGGTGCCGACGAGGTTCTTCATCTTGTTGATGGCCTTCTGCTCGGCGAGATCGCGCACGCTGCAGGTGTTCAGCAGCACCACCTCGGCGGCGGACTCGGATTTCGCCAGCGAATAGCCTTTGGCGACGAGCTGGGCGGCGACGGCCTCGCTGTCGCGCTCGTTCATCTGGCATCCGTAGGTTTTGATGAAGACACTCGGCATGATTCAGGCAGACAGGGTAACATGGCCGGCGGCGTTGAAAAGTTGAAACGCAAAAGGGTTTCGCAACGCACTTGCGGGAATTGGCAGACACTGTATTTTCCCTTGAGGAGCAGCGTGGAAAACGAACCTCTAAAAATACTGCTGATCACCGGCGATGAAGCCTTTTCGCGCCGCGTCGGGGAACTGCTGCGTTCACCGGCCGGCGAAACGGACCTGACCGTCGAGCCGTCCACTGACGCCGGACTGGCGATGCAGGCGACGAACAAATTCCACGCGGTTATCTTCGAGATTCCGCAGGCGAACGCCGCCGCGTTGTTTCAAATCACCATGTTCACCACGAAGGCCGCGCGCCTGCCGATGCTCGTCATCGGGCCGGACAAGGATGAAACCTTTCTGCCGGAGGCGATCTACAGCGGCGCGCAGGATTATCTGGGCCGCGACCAGATGACGGCCGCCATGCTGCGTCACGCGGTTCACTGTTCCATCGCGCGTCACGAGCAGCGGCTCGCGCTGATTGAGGAAAAGGAGAATTACTACGGCATCTTCGACCATCTCGTCGAAGGCATTTTCCGCACGACCGTTGACGGGCATTATCAGCTGGCGAACATCGCCCTGGCCCGGATTTACGGTTACGACTCGCCGGTGGAACTGATGGCAAACATCAAGGACATCGCCAACCGCCTTTACGTCGAGCCGAACCGCCGCGAGGAATTTGTGCGGCTGATGCAGGAAAACGACACGTTGAGCGGGTTCGAGTCGAAAATTTTCCGCAAGGACGGCAGCATCATTTGGATCGCGGAAAACTGCCGCGCCGTGCGCGACGGGCAGGGAAAATTGCTTTATTACGAGGGCACCGTCGAGGACATCACGCAGCAACGGCAGATGGAGGAGGCGTTGCAGCGTTCCGAATCGCTTTACCATTCGCTGGTGGAAACGATGCCGCAGGGCGTTTTCCGCCGCGACCGGCAGGGGCGGTTCACGTTTGCGAACCAGCCCTATTGCAAGCACATCGGTCGCCGGCTGGCAGATATCATTGGCCGGACGGACTTTGATTTTTTTAGCAAGGAAGCCGCCGAAAAATACTGGCGCGACGACCTGGCCCTCATGGAATCAGGCCGGACCATGGAAATCACCGAGGAAACCCAGCCCGTGGGGGCTTCCGAAAAGGTGTATCTCCATGTCATCAAGACGCCGCTGTGCGACGAGTCCGGCAAAGTCATCGGCCTGCAGGGGATGTTCTGGGACATCACGGAGAAAATCCGCGCCGAAGATCAGATCCGCCGCACCACCGCCGAACTGGCGCGCAGCCGCGAGGAATTGCAGGCCAAGAACAGCCTCATGCTCGAAAACCTCCAGACCGCGCGTGAAATCCAGCTCGTCATGCTGCCGCAGCAGTATCCGGCCTTTCCGCCCGGCGTCCCGCTCGAATCGAGCGCCTTCCAGTTCGTCCACCGCTACCAGCCGGCGGAATCCGTCAGCGGCGACTTTTTCTCCGTCACGCAGTTGTCCGACACCGAGGCCGGCGTGTTCATCTGCGACGTGACGGGCCACGGCGTCCGCGCCGCGCTGGTGACGGCAATGATCCGCGCGCTGTCGGAAGAATTAAAGCCGCTCGCGCGCGACCCGGGAAATTTTCTGCGCCAGTTGAACTGCGATTTGTGCAGCATCCTCAAGAACACCGGCTCGCCGATGCTCACCACCGGGTTTTACGCCGTGGCCGACTGCCGCACCGGCCTGTTGCGTTTTGCCAATGCCGGGCATCCCAAGCCGCTGCTTGTCCGCCGTTCACTTGGCAGGGTCGAACCGCTGGCCAACGCCTGTGGTCGCGGCCAGCCAGCCCTCGGCCTGTTTGAAGAACCGCCTTACGAAACGAGCGAGACCAGGCTGGTGCCGGGCGATTTTCTGATGCTTTTCACCGATGGTCTTTACGAGGTGCAGGGACAGAACGAGGAGCTTTATTCGCAGCAACGCCTCCTGCTCGACGTGAAAAATCTGCTGCATCATCCGCCGGGAATCTTGTTTGATGAATTGCTGCGAGGCGTTCGCACGTTCGCCGTCACCGGTGAGTTCGATGATGACGTCTGTCTCGTCGGCATGGACTTTTCCGGCCCGCCGCAGCCATAAAATTGAAACACCTGGACCGGCCGCAACCTGCTTGTGGTCGTCTCACCAGCGTCCGGCGGATTTGACTTTGGCTGGTTCTAAAGTAAATTTTTCACCGACTCCGGATTTGGAACATGACGTGCTTTGGTGAGTTCACAACCGGCGTCTTTTTGAAAAAACCCGTAAAAATGCTGAAATCCAATTTCCTGCCTGGGCGTCTCCGTTGGGCGGCGATGGTTTTGCTTTGCGGAATATGTCCCGTTTTGGGCGCGGATTTGAAGGTCTTGCCGGACCATGTGCCAAAAGTCATTTCCGGCCTGACGCCAAAAGGCCGGCTGGCGGCGACGAACCAGTTGCGGCTGGCCATCGGGCTACCGCTGCGCGACCCGGCGGGACTCGACAGTTTTTTGGCGCAGGTTTATGATCCGGCCAGCCCAAATTACCGGCACTATCTGACGCCGGAAGAATTCACCGCGCGGTTCGGCCCGACGGAAGCGGAATACGCGGCGGTGAAAAATTTTGCGCGGACCAACGGTTTGTCGGTCACCGCTACTTTCAGCAACCGGCTGGTGTTGGACGTGGCCGGTCCGGCGTCGGCGGTGGAACGGGCGCTGCACATCACCCTGCGAACCTACCGGCTGCCGTCCGGGACACGGGATTTTTTTGCGCCGGATGCCGAGCCGACAGTGGCGGCGAGTCTGCCGGTGACGGACATTCAAGGGTTGAGCGATTTTTCCCGCCCACATCCGTTGATGCTGAAACAAAACACGGCCGGAGCCGCGCCCAAATCTGGCTCCGGTTCGGGCGGTGCATATTTTGGCGACGATTTTCGCAATGCCTATGCGTCGAACACCACTTTGACGGGCGCAGGCCAGATGGTCGGGCTGGTGCAGTTCGACGGTTTTTATGCCAGCGACATCGCGGCTTACGCGGCGGCGGCCGGAAACGGACGGGCCGGCATTCCCGTCCAGACGGTCTTGTTGGACGGCTACAACGGCGTGCCAACCACCGGGTCCGGCAGCGGCAACCCCGAAGTTTCGCTGGACATCGAGATGGCCATGGCGATGGCGCCGGGTCTGGCCGGGATCGTGGTCTTTGAGGCCGGGCCGAGCGGAACGCCCAACGACGTTTTGAACTCCATGGTCAGCTACAGCAGCACCGTGAAAAACTTGAGCTGCTCGTGGGGCTGGAGCGGCGGACCCAGGACGACGACGGACAACATCTTCAAAAACATGGCGGCGCAGGGTCAATCGTTTTTTGACGCCTCGGGCGACAGCGATGCCTTTACCACCGGCTCTACTTCAGTCAACGGCGTGGACAACACCTCGCTGCAAAATACGCCTTCCAGTTCGCCTTACATCACGGTGGTCGGCGGAACGACCTTGACGATGAACGGCACGGGCGGCAGCTACGCTTCAGAAACGGTTTGGAACTGGGGCGGCGGCTCGGGCAGTAGCGGCGGCATCAGCTCCTACTATTCCCTGCCGCCCTGGCAGACGAACATCACCAATCTGGCTGGCCGGGGAGGTTCCAGCAGTCATCGGAACATCCCCGACGTGGCGATGACGGCGGACAACGTCTTTGTTTATCACGGCAACGGCAGCAGCAGTGTTTTTGGTGGAACGAGCTGTGCGGCGCCATTGTGGGCGGGCTTCGCGGCGCTGGTCAATCAACAAGCCGCCGCCAGCGGAGGAACGTCCGTTGGATTCATCAATCCCGCCATTTACAGCCTCTCGGCCACCGCGAACTACGCCAGTTGCTTTAACGACGTCACGACCGGCAACAACACCTGGAGCAGCAGCCCCAGTTTGTTTTACGCCATGAACGGCTACGACCTTTGCACCGGATTGGGCACGCCGAACGGGATGAATCTGATCAACGCCCTCGCCGGCGTGAGCGACCCGCTCGCGATTTCACCGGCGGCAGGTTTTGCAGCCACCGGACTGGTGGGCGGACCGTTCAGCGGCTCGACGCAATTTTTCACGCTGACTAATTCGGGAGGGTCGGCGTTGAACTGGAGTCTCATCAACACCTCGTCTTGGATCAATTGTTCATCCGGCGGCGGCCAGCTCGTCGTCGGCCAGCAAATCACCATAGCTGCCAGTTTGTCCGCTGCGGCCAGCAGCCTGCCGGCGGGAAACTATTCCGCGAATGTGTCGTTCATCAATCAAACCACCGGCATCGCCCAGCTCCGCCAGTTCACGCTGCAAGTTCTGCCGCCGCTGGCCGTCCTGCCCGCGACCGGTTTCAACTCCACCGGCCCGGTGGGCGGACCTTTCAGCATCGCTTCGCAGGATTTTGTGCTGACCAACCTGGGTTCCGCCACGCTAAACTGGAGTCTCATCAACACGTCCTCCTGGCTGAATGCTTCGCCGGCAAGCGGCACGCTGACAGCGGGCGAACAAACCACCGTGACGGCGAACCTGACTTCGGCCGCCAGCAGTTTGAGCGCGGGAACTTACACGGCCAGCTTGGTGTTCAGCAATCAGAACGGCTGGACGATCAGCCTGCCGTTCTCCTTGCATCCCGGGCCGCTGGTTCAGAACGGCGGATTTGAGACCGGTGATTTCACCGGCTGGACGTTGAGCGCCAGCAGCACCTACAACATTGTCAGCAGTTCCGGCAGTTTGGTCCACTCCGGCAGTTACGGCGCGGCTTTTGGGCAATACCCTTCACTGGGCTATCTTTCCCAGACGCTCACCACTTCTCCTGGACAGCATTATCTGATTTCCCTGTGGCTGGACAATCCGAACAATCACTACGGCGCGACGCCCAACCAGTTTCAAGTGCAATGGAACGGCACGACCCTCCTGAACTGGGTCAATGTGCCATACATCGGCTGGACCAATTTGCAGTATGTGGTCACCGCCACCGGCCCCAGCACGGTTCTCCAGTTTGGATTTGAAGACACACCGTATTATCTCGGACTGGATGACGTCAGCGTGACCCCGCTCTTGCCGCCGGAGTTCAAGTCGGCGCAAAATGGGACTGCCAGCTTCAATCTCGCTTGGGATGCGGTCTCCGGCCTGGTTTATCAGGTGCAATACACGACCAACCTCGTGCAGGCCAATTGGGTCAATCTCGGCAAACCGCTGATCGCCAACACCGCCACCTTGACGATTTCAGACACCAACGCCGTCAGCTCCGCGCCGCAACGGTTTTATCGCCTGGTGGTGTCGCCGTGACGTGGCCGCCGGATTTTTTTGGAGCCGGGTGCTGACGATCGTTTAACGGCACACCGATCACGAACTTGCCCAAGAGTTTTACCGGATCAAACTTTCGCCACAATCCGGCTGCTTGCCCGCTGCGCGAAAAAAAAGCAAGATGGCCGCGTGAGCGAATTTCTCCAGCGCGTCGAAAGCGAAATCCACAGCCGCCGCCTGCTTTTGCGCGGACAGAAAATTCTCGTCGCCGTTTCCGGCGGCGCGGACTCGATGGTTTTGCTGCACGTTTTGAATTCGCTCGCCAAAAAAAATCGCTGGAAAATTTCCGTCGCGCACTTCAACCACCAGTTGCGCGGCCGCGCCAGCGAGGCGGATGAAAAACTTGTCCGGCGGACGGCAAAAAAACTGCGGCTGCGGTTTTTAACCGGACGCGCAGACGTGAAAGAGTCCGCCGTCCGGTCAAAAATTTCCGTGGAAATGGCGGCGCGCAAACTGCGCCATGAATTTTTTGCGCGCACGGCGCGCGAACAGAAAATCTTTGCAGTAGCGCTTGCGCATCACGCGGATGACCAGGTTGAACTCTTTTTTCTGCGCCTGCTGCGCGGCACCGGCGGCGAAGGTCTGGCGGGGATGAAGTGGCGTTCGCCATCGCCTGCCGAAAAAAAAATCAGCCTCGTCCGGCCGCTGCTCGGTTTTTCCAAAGGTGAAATCCTCGCCTTCGCCCGCGCCAAAAAAACTCCGTTCCGCGACGATGCCACCAATTTTTCCGCCGATTTTCTTCGCAACCGGATTCGCAATGAACTGCTGCCACTGCTGCAAAAAAACTACCAGCCCGGCCTGGCCAAAACGGTTTTGCGTTTGATGGAAATTGTCGGCGCGGAGTCGGAGTTTGTCGGTTCAACAGCACAGGCCTGGCTGAAAAAATCGCGTGGTGTCCGAGGTGACGAGACCCAAATTAAAAAACCTGCCGCAACAGCGTGCGGGCACGGAGAGCCGGCAGTCGGCCATCCCTCAGAGCCTCTCGACGGCGGCGGCCACGAGTTTGGCCGGCTTCCTGTCGCCGTTCAGCGGAAAGCGTTGCAATTGCAACTGGCCGGGACCGGTGTCGTTGCGGATTTCGAACTGGTCGAACAGCTTCGCCGCTCACCGGATAAATTTGCGAGCATCAGCTTCGGTTTTTCCGTCGCGCGTGACATGGCCGGGGAAATCAAGATGCGGGAGCAGGTGGAAAACAAATTTAACGCGGCGGAACTTCGATTGAAATTACGGGACAGGTCCGGGCGGGCGGAATTTGGCGGCAAATCATTCCGCTGGCAAATCCGGCCGCAGAAAATTTTCAAGCTGCCGCCGAAAAGGGCGGGCGTTGGAATTTTCGACGCGGACAAAATCGGCGCTGAAATCATTTTGCGGCACTGGCGCGCCGGCGACCGCTTTCAGCCGATGGGTTTGAATTCGCCGACCAAACTTCAGGATTTGTTTGTGAACGCAAAAATTCCAGAGGCACGGCGGCGGAACCTGGTTTTGGCGGCAACGGTGCGCGGTGAAATTTTCTGGGTGGAAGGTTTGCGGATTGGTGAAAAATTCAAGCTGACGCCGGCTACGAACAAGCGTCTGCGCTGGCGTTTTTGATTGCCTCGCATTGACGAAGGGGGGTGCCCGACTTGACTTGATTTCTTCCACCGCTGCATTACTATGCTTTCCCTTTGATTATGGAATTGAACAATGACGAAATCCGCCGTTACTCCCGGCACCTGATTCTGCCCGAAGTCGGTCTGGCCGGCCAAAAGAAAATCAAGGCCGCGAGCGTCCTGTGCATCGGCGCGGGCGGTCTCGGCTCGCCCATCGCCATGTATCTCGCCGCCGCCGGCATCGGCAAGATCGGCATCGTGGATTTCGACACGGTGGATTTTTCCAACCTGCAACGGCAGATTCTCCACACGGATGCGGACGTGGGCCGCTCCAAGGCCGAGTCGGCGAAGGAAACGATTCGCGGCATCAATCCGCATTGCGAAGTCGTCATCCACAACACGCGCATCTCGTCCGAAAACGCGCTCGATCTCATCCGGCCTTACGACATCGTCGTGGACGGCACGGATAATTTCCCGACGCGCTATCTCACGAACGACGCGTGCGTGATCTTGAAAAAACCGAACGTCTATGGCTCGATTTTCCGTTTCGAGGGACAGGCGAGCGTGTTCGCGCCGCATCTCGGTGGACCGTGTTATCGCTGCCTTTATCCCGAACCGCCGCCGCCCGGCATGGTTCCGAGCTGCGCGGAAGGCGGCGTGCTCGGTGTGCTGCCCGGCATCATCGGCTGTATTCAAGCAACTGAAATTCTCAAACTGGCCATCGGCAAAGGAACTTCGCTCGTCGGGCGATTGGTTTTGTTCGACGCGCTCAAAATGAAGTTCCACGAGTTGAAGTTGCGCCGCGATCCGGCGTGTCCCGTTTGCGGCGAGCATCCGACGATCAAGGAATTGATTGATTACGAAGTTTTTTGCGGCATCGAGCCGCCGTCGAAGGAAAACGAAAATCCCGACGAAGTGACCGTTCAGGAAATGAAGAAGGCTTTGGACGATCCGAAGCTCGGCATCAAGGTCATTGACGTGCGCGAACCATTTGAATACGAAATCGCGCGCATCGAAGGCGTGCCGCTGCTGCCGATGAGCGAATTGCAAAATCGTTTCACAGAACTTGACCCGAACACGCAGTATTATCTGCACTGCAAAGTCGGTTCGCGCTCGCTGTCCGCATTGAGTTTTCTGCGCGAACAAGGTTTCAAATACGTCAAGAGCGTCAAAGGCGGCATCAACGCGTGGTCGGATGAAATTGACCGCAACGTGCCGAGGTATTAAACACAAAAGATGCCGTCAGAAATGGCATGACAATCGCGTGTTGAAAAATGACAACCGGAGGTTGGCGTCCGGTGGCAGAATGATGAAAAATGGTGGCAGATACGGTTCGGGTGTGCATCCGTTTCTTCAGTGGACATCCCCTGTCCCGCCTCCTTGACGGCTGCAACCCGGACCGGTTTTTGTTTTCCACCATCGAAGCCGGGACGATGCCTGGCATTTCAATTTTTCCGCTTTCAGCGTTTCGTTTGATTTGACTCCCGCCGCGAGATGGACAAAATATGTCCAGTGACAATGATCCATTAAACCAATCAACCAATAATTATTATGCCTATTCCAGTCGGCTCTAAAGCACCTGATTTCACCCTTAAGTCCAAAACCGCTTCCGGCCTCGTGGACGTGAAGTTGAGCGACAACTTCGGCAAGACCAACACCGTGCTGCTGTTTTTTCCGCTCGCCTACACCAGCGTCTGCACGGCGGAATTGTGCGACGTGACCAACGGCTTGACCGCTTTCCCCGGTGCCAGCTTCATCGCCGTCAGCGTGGACAGCCCGTTCGCGCAGGAAGCGTGGGCCAAGACGAACAACATCCAGGTCACGCTCGCCAGCGATTTGAACAAGACCGTGACCAAGGCCTACGACGTGGTGTTTCCGATGCTCGCCGGCGTGGGCGACACGGCGGCGCGCGCGGCGTTTGTGATTGATAAAAGCGGCGTGGTGCAATACAGCGAGCAGACGCCGACGCCGAAAGAACTGCCAAATTTTGAAGCGGTCAAGGCTATGCTTGCGAAACTAAAATAGCCAAAATGCTGATGAATGCGTGAATACCTTAAACTCGAAATTTTTGGCAGCGGATTTAATCGTCTGAGATGCAAAAAACATCATGCCCATTTTAGTTGGGGCCAAAGCTCCTGATTTCACGCTCAAATCTAAAACCGCGTCTGGTCTGGTGGACGTGAAGTTGAGCAGCAACTTCGGCAAGAAAAACACTGTGCTTTTATTCTTCCCTTTCGTATTTACGAGAGTTTGTGCGGATGAAATGTGTGACATGACAGTGGATTTAGATGCGTATGCCGCCCTCGGTGCGGATGTAATTGCCATCAGTATGGACAGTCCGTTCGCGCAGGCTGCTTGGGCGGAACAGGAAGAAATTGGAGTTACTCTTGCCAGTGACTTTAATAAAACAGTCACGAAAGCCTACGACGTGATTTTTCCAATGCTTGCCAAGGTAGGTGATGCCTCCGCTCGCGCAGCGTTTATCGTTGATAAAATGGGCGTCGTGCAATACAGCGAACAGACGCCAACACCACTGGATATGCCTAACTTTCAAGCCATCAAGACTGTCCTAGCTAGACTGGCATAAAGTGAATAATTTTAACTTTTTAGATTCACAAATTCTGTGCTTGAGGAGAAAAGCTGAATACAAAGCAATTTTTCAAGCTGACCTCTCCAGCTTTTGTAAATCAGCTTTGCAAAAAAGAAAATTCCAAAAATTCGTCAAGCAATATGACATCCCTGAATCTCCAAAGATAAGAGACTCCGACCCTGAAAACTTTTATATCGCTTTTAAGACAAAACGTTACGGGCTAACCTTTTTACACGCTTTGAGCATTTTCCTTCAAAAACTTTAGTGATTCAAAAGTCCCACCTTGATTTACAGTTCAAGCAAAATGCTTCTGTGACGTGTTCTTTGCGAGAAAGTCCAGTTGCTAAAAGGGATATTCCACCGGTCAAAAGCGCTGCCGTTGCTTTGCCGCCGCTAACACCTTTTTTTCGTCTGACAGGTTTCGTGCGAACATTGCCGCGCGTCTGACAGTGCGGGCAAATAATTTCAGGACTCGGATTACCAAACATCATTGATTCAATCAGTCCTGCTCCAGTGATGATTGAGAGAAATTTTGATCCGCCAGTGGCAGCCGATTTAACTGGTGATGCTGAAAGTGGATTGCCACACCTTCTGCACGTTGGCGCTTTGTCGGTTGTATTTGCTCCACAATTTTTACAGGAAATCAGTGCCATTTTGAAATTTTCTGTTGTTTGGTTTCGTTTTCAAAATACAGCGCGAGTTGCTTTGAGCAACAGAAAACTTTGCTCGTTCGCGTCCTTCGCGCGCGTGTTCCGTTGCCGCGGCACGTCCACAAAACTCGCGTCCACCCGCCTGCCGGCCGGCGCCAGCCATCCCTGCGCCTGGAGTGGCTGCGCGAATTGCGCAAACAGTTGCTCGAACACGTCCGCCCGCACCAGCGCCTCGCGGAAGTCCCGGAGCGTGTTGGCGTCGGGCACCTTGTCGGCCACCGTCCAGCCCG
>DATCBW010000094.1:0-17859 GCA_036511615.1 Verrucomicrobiia bacterium
TGAAGGACGTGACAATTCCGCACGAAGTTTATTCGTGCTATGGCGGCGCAAAAGTGCTGCTGCGCCCGGCCTCGCCCGGAACTGGAATCATCGCGGGCAAGACCGTCCGTTCCGTTTTGGAATCGGCCGGGATAAAGGACATCCTCACCAAATCGCTCGGCTCGAAAAACGCGGCGAACGTGGTGAAGGCGACGTTGAAGGGGCTGTTGAGCCTCCGCACCCGCGAGATGATTTACCAGGGCCGCGGTTTGCAAATAAAAAAAGTGGAAACGCCGAAAGCGCACGAAGCAATTCCGGCCACGGCTTAAAATTTTATGCGACTGCACAATCTTAAACCTCGTCCCGGCGCGAAGCATCGCACCAAGCGATTGGGTCAGGGCGAATCCAGCGGCCACGGAAAAACCTCCGGTCGCGGCGGCAAGGGCCAGACCGCGCGGTCGGGCAGTTCGGTCCGCATCGGTTTTGAAGGCGGCCAGATGCCGCTCATCCGCCGCATCCCGAAACGCGGTTTCAACAACGCGCGTTTCACCACGCAATACATCGCGGTCAACGTCGGCGAATTGAACCAGTTCGACGACGGCGCGCGGGTGGACGAAACCGCGCTGCGTTCCGTCGGCCTGGCCAACGGCCGTTCCGACGGCGTGAAAATTCTCGGTTCGGGCGAGCTTTCCAAAAAACTCACGGTGAGCGCGAGCGCGTTCAGCGCTTCGGCGAAGGCGAAAATCGAAGCCAAAGGCGGCACGGTGGAAATCGCGGCGCGCAAGACGGCCGAACCCGCGCAGGCCTGAAGCGGGACTGAATCATGTTCCGCAACATTTTCAACACGTTCGCCAACTGCTTCAAGATTCCGGAGCTGAAGTCGCGCATCCTGTTCACGATTGGCGTGCTGGCCGTGTGCCAGTTGCTGACGTTCGTCCGCGTTCCCGGCATTGACGGTGTCGTGCTGGCGAAGCATTTCGAGCAGCAGCAAAGCTCCGGCGGCATGATGGGGATGTATAACACTTTTGCCGGCGGTGCGTTTGACCGCTGCGCGGTGGCGGCGTTGAGCATCATGCCCTACATCAGCGCGACGATCATCCTCCAGTTGCTGACGGCGGTATGGCCGCGTTTGAGCAAGCTGGCGCGCGAGGAGGGCGGCCGGACCAAAATCATCCAATACGGACGCTACGGCACCGTGCTGTTGTGCATCGGCCAGGGGTATTATTTTGCCAATACCTGGCTTCATCAACAATACGACACCGGCAACCTGGTTTTAATGAGCAATCACATCTGGTTTCTCGTGCAAACGGTGATCATTCTGACCACGGGAACCATGCTGTTGATGTGGCTGGGCGAACAAATCACGGATCGCGGCATCGGCAACGGCGTTTCGCTGGTCATCACGGCGAACATTCTTTCGCGCCTGCCGAATGCGGCTGGAGCCTCCTACAATATGTTCACTTCCAGCGGTGGCAACGAGGCGACTCACAGCCTGCTGGGCACGGGACTTTTGCTCTGCATTTTGCTGGTAGTGGTGGTGGGTGGTGTCATCGCCATCACGCAGGCGCAGCGGAAAATCCCAGTGCAATACGCCAGCCGCATGGTTGGCGCAAAAATGTATCAGGGCGGCACGAACTATATGCCGCTGCGGGTGAATTATTCCGGCGTCATGCCGATCATTTTCGCGCAGTCCATCTTGATGTTCCCGCAGCCGGTTTTGACCGGGCTGGCTCACATGATCAAAGCGCAGTTTTTGCAGGAAAAAATCCTGTTGCTGGCGAACACGCTCAGTTACGGCTCGTGGCTTTACATGACGATCTATTCGCTGATGATCCTGTTCTTCTCCTATTTCTGGGTGGCGACGCAGTTCAATGAAATCCAGATCGCCGACGACTTGAAGAAAAACGGCGGCTACATTCCCGGCGTGCGGCCGGGACAGGGAACCAGTGATTATCTGCACAAGGCGATGAGCCGCATCACGCTCGCCGGCGCGATTTTCCTGACCGTCATCGCGACGATCCCGATCATCCTGTCGAAGAAACTTGATATTGACCCGAACGTCTCCAGTTTTTTTGGCGGCACGAGCATTTTGATTTCGGTCGGCGTCATGCTCGACACGATGCGGCAGGTCGAATCGCACCTGATGATGCGCCACTACGACGGCTTTTTGAAAAAGGGCCGCGTCCGTGGCCGCTTTTGAAATTTTGTGGGCGGAATCAAGCTCAAGTCCGGTGACGATTTGCAAATGATGCGTCCGGCATGCGTGGTCGCGCGAAAGGTTTTGCAGGAAATCGCCGGGTTCATCAGACCGGGCGTGACGACGCGGCAGGTGGACAATTTCGCGGCGGAACGGATGCGGGCGCACGGCGCGAAAAGCGCGTTTTTGGGCTATCGCAAGTATCCGTGCCACACTTGCATCTCGGTGAACGAGGAAGTCGTTCACGGGCTGGCGAACGAACGCGAACTGCGGTTCGGCGACATTGTCAGCGTGGACGTCGGCGTCCGCTACAACGGTTTCATCGGTGACAACGCACTGACGGTGGCGGTGGGCGGCTGCGGCGTTCTGGCGCAGCGGCTGATGGATGTGACGGAGCAGTCGTTGCATCTGGGCATCGCGGCGGCGGTGCCGGGCAACCGCGTGACGGACATTTCGCGCGCGGTGCAGGATTACGTCGAAGGCAACGGGTTCAGCGTCGTCCGCGAATTTGTGGGCCACGGCGTCGGGCGCACGATGCACGAAGAACCGCAGGTGCCGAATTTTGTGGACCGGAAGATGAACGACCGGCTGCGTCCGGGCATGACGATTGCCATCGAGCCGATGGTCAACGCGGGCCGGCCCGACGTAAAAATTTTGAAAGACGGCTGGACAGTGGTGACGCAAGATGGTTCACTATCAGCTCATTTTGAGCATACCGTCCTGATAACCGACGGCGAACCGGAGATTTTGACATGGCCGGAGCAGACGCCTTTCAGGTTGAAGGCCGCGTGATCGAGGTTTTGCCGAACGGCACCTGGCGCGCGGAACTGAAAAACGGACACCGTTTGACGGCGTTCGTCGTGGGCAGGGCAAAGAAAAATTTTGCCGGGTTGAAATCCGGCGACGCGGTGAAATTGCAATTGACGCCTTACGACTTGAGCGTGGGGCGTATTTTAGTCGAAACAAAGAAAGATTTGGAAAAATGAAAGTCAGAGCATCAGTCAAGAAAATGTGCGAGCACTGCCGGGTGATCCGTCGCCGAGGCGTGATCCGCGTCATTTGCACAAACAAACGTCACAAGCAACGGCAAGGTTAAAAATTTATGGCACGCATCATTGGTGTGGAAGTTCCGCCCGGCAAGCGCATTGACATTGCGTTGCGCTACATCTACGGCATCGGTCCGGTCAACGCGAAGGAGATTCTCGAACGCGCCAACATTGACGCGAGCATCCGCGCGAAGGATTTGACCGAGGCGCAGCTTTCGCAGATTGTTCACGCGATCCAGGAAGGCAAATATGTCATCGAGGGCGATCTGCGTCGCGAACTCGGCATGAACCTCAAGCGACTACAGGGCATCCGCTGTTATCGTGGCGTTCGCCATCAGCGCAGCCTGCCCGTGCGCGGCCAGCGCACGCAGACCAACGCCCGCACACGCAAGGGGCCGCGCAAGACGGTCGGCGTCCAGCGCAACCCGAACGCCAAGACCGGCATCCACTAAAAGATTTGTATGGCTGAAGAAATTAAAAAGAAACCCGCTCCCAAAAAAGACGCCAAGGCTGAAGGTGCCGCTCCGGCTGAAAAAACCGCCAAAGCCGCCGCGCCCGCCGCCGTGGCTGAAGCCGGCAAGCCTGCGGAAGCAATCGCCGTCGCCGCGCCCACCGCCGCTGAACTGTTGGGCGAAGACGCCAACGCGAAAAAAGTTGTCAAGGCCAAGCACGCGAAAAACATCGTCGCTGGCATCGCCAACATTCTTGCCACTTTCAACAACACGCAAGTCACGATCACCGACATGCAGGGGAATCTCATCGGCTGGTCCAGCGCCGGCCGCGTTGGATTCAAAGGCTCGCGCAAGAGCACGGCTTACGCCGCGCAGCAGGTCGCGCAGGATGCCGCCCGCCAGGCGATGGCGCACGGCATGAAGGAAGTGGAAATCCGCGTCAAGGGTCCCGGCTCGGGCCGTGAATCCGCCATCCGCGCGCTTCAGGCGATTGGTCTGGAAATCAGCTCGATCAAAGATGTGACGCCGATTCCGCACAACGGCTGCCGCCCGCGCAAAAAACGCCGCGTCTAAAAACTTTTCACTTATCACTCGTCACTAATTTTATGGCTCGTTACACAGGTCCCCGCGTCCGCATCAGCCGCCGTTTCGGAATCCCGATTTTCGGCCCGACGAAATATCTCGAACGCCGCAACTACGGTCCCGGCGTTCACGGCCCGAAATCCCGCCGCAAAACCACCGACTACGGCGCCGGTTTGATTGAGAAGCAGAAGCTCCGTTATTATTACGGCTTGATGGAAAAACAGTTTCGGGGCGTCTATGAAAAGGCAAAAAACAAGCGCGGCGTCACCGGCGAAACGATGCTGCAGATTTTGGAGACCCGCCTGGACAACGTCGTGTTTCATCTCGGCTTTGCCAGCACCCGCGCCGCCGCCCGTCAGATGGTCAATCACGGCCACATCACGGTCAACGGACGCAAGGCGGCGATCGCGTCATTCGCCCTCAAGGTCAACGATGCCGTCGGCGTCAAGAACAACAACGTGTCGCGCCAGCTTGCGACCAAGGGCCTGGAAGTTTCCGCCAGCCGCGCGGTGCCGGACTGGTTGTCGTTGAACAAGGAAGACTTCAAGGGCACGATTTTGCGCATTCCGACTCGCGACGAAATCCAGCCGATTGCCAATGAACAGGCCGTCGTCGAATTTTATTCCCGATAAACCATAAACAAAAAAACAATTACACGGGCTTCGCCGGCCGGGAATAAATTTGCCGGAGAAGCCAGATTAAAATTGTTGAAAGGAAACTATGCCAGTCAGACTCGGACGTTTTGAAATGCCTAAGCGGTTGCAGAAGGAAGAAGCCACCGCCACGGCCACCTACGCAAAGTTTATCGCCGACCCGTTTGAAACCGGTTACGGCCACACCGTCGGCAACTCGCTCCGCCGCGTGCTGCTTTCGTCGCTCGAAGGCGCGGCCATCACCTCACTGAAGGTGGACGGCGCGATGCACGAGTTCACCACCATTGACGGCGTGGTTGAAGACGTGACGGACATCGTTCTAAACCTGAAGAAGGTCAAGTTCAAGGCGCACACGCGTGACGAGCAGGTGCTTTTGCTGACCGCCAGCAAGGAAGGCGTCGTCACCGCCGCAGACATCGCGCTCAACCAGAACATCGAACTGGTGAATCCCGACCAGCACATCTGTACGCTCGACAAAAAGAAAAAAATCGAGATGGAGCTGACCGTGAAAATCGGCCGCGGATTTTGTCCCGGCGATGAAAACAAAAAGCCCGGCCAGGCGATTGGCATTGTGGCGATTGATTCCTTGTTCTCGCCCGTGACGCGCGTGCGTTACGCGGTCGAGGCCGCGCGCGTCGGCAACCGCACGGACTACGACCGTCTGGTTCTGGAAATTTGGACAGACGGGCGCATCACGCCCGACGACGCGCTCACGCAGTCGTCCGCGATTCTGGCGCATCATCTCGACGTGTTCGTCGGCTACGACAAGAACGCGGTTGAGTTCGAGGAAGCCGCCGACAAGCAGGACGACGAGAAGGTGAAGATGAAGAAGTTGCTCAACATGAGCGTCAACGAAATCGAATTGAGCGTTCGTGCGGCGAACTGCCTGAACAACGCCAACATCACGACCGTCGGCCAGTTGGCCTTGAAGAGCGAGCAGGAAATGCTCAAGTATCGCAACTTCGGCAAGAAGTCGTTGAACGAGATCAAGGACAAGCTGACGGCGCTCGGTCTGGCGCTCGGCATGAATTTCGAGCCGGGCCTGATCGAAACCCCGGTCAAGGAAGAACCGAAAGCGGAGTAAGGAACTGCCATGAGACATTTGAAGCGCACGGCCAAGCTGGGCCGCACCTCGGAACATCGCAACGCGATGCTCGCCAACCTCGTTTGCAGCCTGATCGAACATCGGCGCGTGACGACGACTCTGGCCAAGGCCAAGGCCGCCCGTTCCGTCGCCGAAAAAATGGTCACGCTCGGCAAAAAGGGAACCATTCACCACCGCCGGCTGGCAGTTGCGCGGCTCCATCAGGAAGCCGCCGCAAAAACCCTGTTCAAGGAAATCGCGCCTGCATTCAAGGATCGCAACGGCGGTTACACCCGCATCGTGAAACTCGGACAACGCCAGGGCGACGCCGCCCAGCGCGCGATCCTCGAATGGGTGGATTTCATTTCCGCCCCCGAACCTGAAGCCGCTCCCGCCGCCGAGGCCAAGCCGGAAGAGAAGAAGTAAATTTTGGTCAAACGCAAAGCCCGCTCCACCGAGCGGGCTTTTTTGTTTCAACAAGTTTTGCAGCCTATCTCGGTGTTAGGCCGCCGGATTCTCTGTGAAATCAATCTAAAAGAAGTGCTTTGACGACGACCAGAACTAAATTGTGTTTATTGTAAATTTGATTTTGTAATGAGTATTTCGTGAAATCTTTTTCATCGCGCCGAGCTTCTCTTCGTTGCTCGGTTTTTTCACGAACCTGAATTTGGTAGTCCTCGGCTTCGGGAAGCGGAATGATTTGTTGAACATCCACCAAAAGTCACCCAACTTGACCTTCGATGCGCTGGATAAATTATTTCCTGACGAAATTAGCGTCTTTCGCCCAATCGAAGAAGCAGAGGAAATTTTCAAAAAAACAAAAATCGCGCGACACTTTCTTGACGAAGAAGACATTATCACAACAAGCGACAATCGAAGCGTTGTGGTTTCAAATCAGTGGTCAAAAAGGAAAATTGATATTTTTCGTGAAGCGGCTGGCAAAATGGGATTTTCAATTACAGAAATTCTTTAATTTTCAAAGCCCACGCCGAGTCGCGCATTGTGCAACGGCGATCCTGATGTTATCCTTTTCCAGCCATGAACAAAGACATATTGCTGCCCGATGAAAAAAACCCATTAATCTGGATCAACCCCGGACGGATGAGCGGCGCACCGTGCTTTTACAAGACGCGGCTGCCCGTGGACAGCCTGTTCGTGAAAATCGAAGGTGGCATCAGCCTGGACGAATGGCCCGACGCTTTTCCCTCGGTGACGCGCGAACACGCGGTCGTCGTGCTGGAATTCGCGCATAATAAAATGGAGGCCATGAACGCATGAACGAACGCCGCCCACGAGTCATTGAACCGGTTTATTCCGGTTACAAGTCGCATCAGGAGGCAGAAGCGGCTGACCGCGCCTGGTGGCATTCGCTCACGCCGCAGGAACGGCTTGCCCACCTCGAAATCGCCCGCCAATACGCCTATGGATCCGAGATGTTTGATCGAAGACTTTCGCGAGTTCCTGAAATGTCTCAACGCCGCCGGCGTTGAATACCTGCTCATCGGCGGTCATGCCGTGGCCCATCACGGCTATGTGCGTCCGACGACGGACATGGACGTATGGATCGCTTTGGATCGTGCCAACGCTGAAAAGGCGGTCGAGGCGGTTCGTAAATTCTTCGGCACTGAGATGAAAGGTTTGTCGCCTGAATGGTTTCTCGACCCGGAGAATGTCAGCCGTTTTGGGGTGAGGCCATTTTTGATCGAAATTTTAACCCAGATTGACGGCGGAGATTTCAAGACCGCATTCGCCAGACGCATTGAAACCGAGATAGACGGCGTTCGCACAAACGTGATTGCCTTGGATGACTTGAAAACAAACAAACGCGCCAGCGGCAGAAACAAAGACCTCGCCGATTTGGATAATTTGCCCGGAGAAAAATTGAAATGACTGCTGAACAAATTAAAAACGCCAACGCCGAATTGCGTTTCAAACAGCCGCTGGAAATTGTGAAGTGGGCCATCGCGCAAGCTAAAGGCCGCGTAATTGTTTCGAGCAATTTCGGACCTTATGAATCCGTGATTTTGCATTTGTGCGTGCAAGTGCAGCCGGACATTCCGGTTCTCTGGGTTGACCACGGCTACAATCGCCCGGCGACTTACCAGCACGCCGAGCAGTTGAAAAAATTGCTCAAGCTGAATCTCAAGCCGTTCCTGCCGAAAATTTCCGCCGCGCATCGCGACGCGATTTATGGCGAGATTCCGTCCACCGACGACGAGGCAGCTTTGAAAGAATTCAGCGCGGTGATGAAGCTCGAACCATTTCAGCGCGGCATGAAGGAACTTGCGCCAACGGTCTGGATCACGGCTCTGCGCAAGGTGCAAAATCCGAATCGCGCGGAACTCGACATCGTGAGCGAGGATAAAAATTTCGGCGCGTTGAAAGTCAGCCCGGTTTTTTATTGTAGCGACGCGGACATGGAAAATTATTTGAAGCAACACAACTTGCCGAACGAGTGGGATTATTTTGATCCCGCGAAAGCCGACGACAAGCGCGAGTGCGGACTTCACGCAACCTGGGGCGGCAAAGCCGTTGGAAAAACCTGATTCATCCGCAGATTTATTTTTGAGTTTTATCTGCGTTAATCTGCGTTAATCTGCGGACAACAAAATGAGTTCCTATCATTTAGACCATTTGCAGTATCTGGAAACCGAGGCGATTCACATCATGCGCGAGGTCGCCGGTGAATTTGAGCGCCCCGCCCTGCTCTTTTCCGGCGGCAAGGATTCCATCTGCCTGTTGCGCCTCGCGGAAAAGGCGTTCCGTCCGTCCGACATCCCGATGCCGTTTCTGAATGTCGAGACCGGCCATGAATTTCCTGAACTCATAGAGTTTCGCGACCGTCGTGCAAAGGAACTCGGCGCGAAGTTGATTGTCCGCACGGTGAACGACGTCATCGCTGCTGGCACTGTCGTCCTGACCAAAAACGAAATCAGCCGCAACCAGCACCAGACTCCAGTGCTGCTCGGCGCGATTGGGGAATTTCAATTCGACTGCGCCATCGGCGGCGCGCGGCGCGACGAGGAAAAGGCGCGGGCAAAGGAACGGTTTTTCAGCTTCCGCGATTTATTCGGCCAGTGGGATCCTAAAAACCAGCGACCGGAAATCTGGAATCTTTACAACGCCCGTGTGAATCCCGGCGAAAATATGCGCGTGTATCCATTAAATAATTGGACGGAAATGGATGTCTGGCAATACATCAAAAAAGAAAAACTCGAAGTGCCGAGCATATATTTCAGCCACGAGCGCGAATGTTTCCGTCGCGGCGGTCAATGGTTGCCCGTTCCGCCGCCGCACACGGATACAACCAAGCCCGATCCATTTGAGGGCGCGCGTCCGAAACCGAACGAGCCGGTCAAGAAAATGATTGTCCGAGTGCGCACGATTGCAGACATGATCAACACAGGCATGATTGAATCGAAGGCTTACACGGTTGACGACATCATCGCCGAAGTCGCCGCCGCGCGCGTGACCGAACGCGGTTCCCGTGCTGACGACAAGGCCAGCGAAGCTGCGATGGAAGACCGGAAGAAAGCCGGATATTTTTAACTCCAGAAAAATGAGCGAACCCGATTCCAATCCCGAAAAGCGCATCGCGTTGTTTCAGCGAAAGGAAGTTCGCCGCATCATCCACAATAACGAATGGTGGTTTGTCATGTTTGATGTTGTCACCGCGCTCACGGATTCGGTGAATCCAAAGGGTTATTTTACGGATATGCGGCGGCGCGGCCCACAGTTGGCCAAAGCTCTAAAGGGGATGGCAATTTGCCACTTCCCATTCGCCTCGAATTCGACACGGCGGGCAGACGCCAGATGCTGCAATGCTGGAACACCGAAGGCATCTTCCGCCTGATACAGTCCATTCCCAGCCCCAAGGCCGAAGGTTTTTCGCTTTGGCGACAAGCGATTGGAGTTCGGTGAAGAATTTTTCTTTCATCTCGGATTCAGTTGGCACGATGCAAGGGTGTGTTCGGGAAATTTGCCAGCGTCAATTCTGCGTTCGCCCTGCGCGGAAAGTTTCAACGCCGTTCCCAAAGGAACAAACGCATAAATCCGCCAGTTCAAATCAGAAACCAAAAAGAGGCGTCCGTTGCCGGACGCCTTGGAGATGTTTGCAAAAATGCGGTTCAAGCCGCAGCTTCACCGACCTGGAAACGCACGAAACGGCGGATGCTGATTTCGTCGCCGAGCTGCTTGCTGATCTGCGCGACGTGTTCCTTGACGCTGACCTCGGAATTGCGTTTCACAAAACCCTGGTCCACGAGGCAGTAGGTCTGGAAAAATTTTTCCAGCACGCCTTGGAGAATTTTCTCCATCGCGGCGGCGGGCTTGCCCTTGAGCCGGTCCGACTGCGCGGCGATCTCGCGTTCCTTCACGATGACTTCCGGCGCAACCTGGTCGCGCGAAACCGCGTGCGGAAAACCCGCCGCGATCTGCAGCGTGATGTCCTTCACGAGCTGCTTGAATTCTTCCTTGGCCGTGGTCTCGGCCTTGCCCGCGCCGACTTCGACGAGCACGCCGACTTTCGCGCCGGTGTGAATGTAGGCGGCGACGAGGCCGTTGCCGGAAACTTCCAGCCGCGCGTTGCGGGTGATCTTGATGTTCTCGCCCATTTTGCCGACGGCGGCTTCGCGGTCGGCTTCGAGGTTCACGTTCGGATCGTTCGCAATTTTCTTGGCGAGTTCGTCGCAGAAGACGCGGAACGATTCATTGCGCGCGACGAAATCCGTCTCGCAGTTCACTTCCACGAGCACGCCGGATTTTCCGCCGGGCGAAATGAACTGCGCGATGACGCCTTCGCGCGCGTCGCGGGTCGCCTTTTTCGCGGCGCTGGCGGCACCGGATTTGCGGAGCAAGTCTACGGCGGCTTCGATTTCGCCCTTCGCCTCGGTGAGCGCCTTCTTGCAATCCATCATGCCCACGCCCGTCATTTCACGAAGTTTGGCCACATTTGCAGCAGTGATTTCAGCCATATTGATTGAATGTAAAAGTTGAAAATTAAAATGGTTTGCCGGCGGACAGAAAAATTTCCGTCCGCCAGATAAAGTAAATTACGCAGCGACCGGCGCGGCGGCTTCAGCAGGTTGCGCCTCGGCCGGTTGCGCTTCAGCAACAACTGCCGCCACTTCGTCGGGCCGGCGGGAACGCTTTGCTTCAAATTCCGCGCGGGCTTGGGTGATGGCCTGAGAAATCGCCTGCAAAATCAAACGCACGGAACGGATGGCGTCGTCGTTCGCGGCAATCGGATAATCCGCCAGATCGGGATCACTGTTGGTGTCCACGAAGGCGACGACGGGAATTTTCAGCTTGCGCGCTTCGGCAACCGCGTTGTGCTCGCGTTTCACGTCCACGATGAACATCGCCGCCGGCATCTTGTCCAGATCGCGGATGCCGTCGAAATACTTGAACAGCCGCGCGCCTTCGCGGCGGAGGACCGCCTGTTCCTGTTTGCCGTAACCCGCCAGCGTGCCGTCCGCATCCCAGCGCTCAATCTCCTTGAGCCGCTTGATGGAGGTCTTGACCGTGACGAAATTCGTCAGCGTGCCGCCGAGCCAGCGTTCCACGACAAACAACTGGCCGGTTTCCTTGGCGGTGTCCTTGACGCAAATCTGCGCCTGTTTTTTGGTGCCGACGAACAAAATCTTTCCGCCTTTGCGGACAGTGTTCGTGAGATAATTCAAGGCCGCTTCGAGCTGCGCCTCGGTCTTGCTCAAATCAATGATGTGAATCCCGTTGCGCGCGTCGAAGATGAACGGTTTCATCTTGGGATTCCAACGCTTCGTCTGATGTCCGAAATGGACGCCTGCTTCCAACAGTTCTTTTATGCCGATGGTGCTCACAATTTTCCTTTGGTTATCACCCCGGACTTTGCCGGAGCATCCCGCGGAACACGGGATTATGGTTTGATGTTGTTATGGCCGGCTTGCGTTCACACGAACACAAGTTGAAGGCCGTTTATCCCCGCCGCCGGAAACCTCCGGCGACAAAGGGCGGACACTTTATCAAAGAATCGCCGCCTGACAATGTTAATGTTTCAGGTTTTGGGACAATGAATCAAACGGAGGCTCGTTGCGACCGAACTTTATTTCACCAATTGAATGGCGAGAATGGTGTTGTTGGTATCCCCTGGCGGCCCGTCGGCGGCAAGCTGAAGAATTCCGTTTTTCCAATATCCGTCCTGCCGGAATTTTTCCGGTGTTCCGAAGAACGCCGCAGTGCCAAATACTCGAATTTGTTTTGCAAACGGGTCGGTAAAACTAAAGTTGCTGTCGGTGCTGAATTTCGCAGTTTGCAATTCAAGCCGGCCGGAAACGGTTTCCCCTTCAACGCGATAGCCAATCAAGATTTCGCAGGTCGGGGAATTGGTGTCATCGCCCATGCCGCCGCCGCCCTTCACAACCACTGTTCCGTCTGGCTTGACGAGCACAAGATAAATCCGCCCAAAAGGCCGCTGTGATTGCGGGACGGCCATTTTCAGCGTGTGAAAATCCAAAAGCCGGGTCAATTCATCCACGGACAATGTTTCTTGAAACTCATTGGCGGATGGTTTCGCCGGTTGCGGCCCGCAACCCGTCACAGCGGCAAACCCCATAGACAGCAGCATGAACAGTATGAAGGCGTTTTTCATGTCTTTCGGGAACAACTATTATCGCCCGGCGTCCCGGGTTGCAAGTGCAACCTTGCCAATGTGCCTGGTGTTTTGTCTAATCTGCGCGTGTTCAATCAGCAAACACTCACTGGTTCCGCCAGTTCGCGGAAATGTTGTTGAAAACTACGTTTGTCCGCCGCACATTTTCGTCATGCCGGAATTGAGCAGTTTTTTCGGAATCATCATTCGGATGTATGTCGAGGCGGGCGAGCCGCATCACACGCCGCACTTTCACGCGTATTATCAGGACGAGGTGGCGGTTTATGGAATTGAGCCGGTGGATTTGATTTCGGGTTCGCTGCCGCGCCGCCAGCAACGCATGGTGGAGGCCTGGGCGAAACTGCATCAGGCGGAATTGCTGGCCGACTGGCGGCGGTTGCAGGCTGGCCAATCTCCTTTGCCTGTGCAACCTTTGATCTGACATTTATGAAACATCCGATTTATCGCGTCACAGCCTTTGAAATCGTCGCGCCGCACACGTTGCGCGTCCAATTCGACGACGCCACCGAGCAGACCATCTGTTTTCTGCCGATGCTGGCGGGTGAGCTTTATACGCCGCTGCGCGACGTGATTTTGTTCAACCGGGTGAAAATAGATTCGGAAGTTCACACGCTGGTCTGGCCGAACGGCGCGGATTTTGACCCCGCCACGCTGCATGACTGGCCGAAGCTCGCGCCCGCTTTGACGGCCCGCGCGCGTGAATGGGAATCGGTTGCCGCCTGACGGCGTATATTTTTCCACGGTTCGCTCCTTTCAACTTGGCTTGCCATTCGCGCCGGTGTTTTGTCTAATCTGGTCGTGCTCAATCAGCAAACGCTCAGTGGTCCCGCCAGTTTTTCCGGCACCGGCCTGCACAGCGGCAACCGGGTCAACCTGACCATTCTGCCCGCGCCCGCCAACAGCGGCGTGCGTTTCCGCCGCGTGGACCTGGACGGCAAGCCGGAGATCGAGGCGCGCGTGGAAAATATTTCGGAGACGAACCGTTCCACGACGCTCGCCAAGGGCAACGTAAAAATCCACACGGTGGAACACGTCCTGGCCGCGCTCGCCGGCTACGGCATTGACAACGCCGTCATCGAACTGGACGCCAACGAGCCGCCGATTGGCGACGGCAGTTCGCGCGATTTTTGCAAGATCATCCAGGCGGCAGGCATCACGGCGCAGCCGGAGAAGAAGGAATTTTACACGCCGACGGAGCCGATTGAACTGCATCTGGGCGAAACGACGATGACGATTTTCCCGGACGACAAGTTCAAGATCACCTGCACGAGCGCGGACAAGCAGGGACGGTTCACACAGTTTTATTCCACGGAAATTACGCCGGCAACCTGGGAAAAGGAACTATCGCACGCGCGGACGTTTTGCTTTTTCGAGGAGATTGAATATCTCATCAAGAACGGCCTCATCAAAGGCGGCACGCTGGAAAACGCGGTGGTCATCCGCGACGACGCAGTGCTGACGACGGAGCCGCTGCGTTACCCGGAAGAATTTGTGCGCCACAAGATGCTGGACATCGTCGGCGATCTGTCGCTGCTCGGCCGGCCGTTGCGCGGGCACGTCATCGCGGTGCGGCCCGGCCACGCGGGCAACTGCGAGCTGGCGCGGAAAATTCTGGAGCAGGCGAACCGTCCGTTGCGCGCGGCGCAGACGTTCGCGCCGCCACCGGGCAAAAACGCGCCGGAACCGCAGCCCGCCGCCGAGGGCGCGATGGGCATCGAGGAAATCATGAAGATGCTGCCGCATCGCCCGCCGTTCCTGATGGTGGACCGGATCTTGAAGGTGGAGACGAGCAAGATCATCGCCTTGAAAAACGTGACGATGAACGAGCCGCATTTTCAGGGACATTTTCCCGGCCATCCCATCATGCCGGGCGTGCTGCAACTGGAGGCGATGGCGCAGGTTGCGGGGATTTTGGTGCTTAAACGCATCGAAATGGCGAACCAGATTGCGTATTTCATGGCCGCTGAAAAGGTAAAATGGCGCAAGCCGGTGTTTCCCGGCGACGTGCTCATCATCGAAATCGAACTGCTCAAGCTGCGTGGCAAAATCGCCAAGGCCAAAGGCATCTGCAAGGTGGACGGCGACGTGGTGAGCGAGGCGGAAGTGACGTTCATGATGCGCGACGCCTGAACATTCACGATTTGCGATTTACGATTTACGCGGTCGCCGTGACTTTGATTTTTTTATGACACGCGATGAAATGAAAAAACGGACGAAGGCTTTTGCCAACCGGGTTGTCAAACTTTGTTCGGCGCTGCCGGAAAACTGGATTGCCCGGACGCTGGGCAAACAGCTTCTTCGCAGTGGAACTTCGGTGGGCGCAAATTATCGCGCCGTTTGCCGCGCCAAATCAAATTTGGACTTCATCAACAAGCTTCGCATCGTCGAAGAAGAATGTGACGAATCGCTGTTCTGGATGGAACTGCTGGTGGACAACAATCTCGTAAAAGCCGGCCGCTTGCACGAACTAATGAAAGAAGCAGACGAACTGCTGGCCATTGTTGTCTCGTCGGCTAAAACCGCCCGGACATCCAACGGACGCGTAAATCGCATATCGTAAATCGTAAATTTCATGATCCATCCAACGGCCATTGTTCATCCCAAAGCACTCGTAGCGGAAAGCTGCGAAGTTGGCCCCTACTGTGTCATCGGCGAACACGTCGCGCTCGGCGACAACTGCCGGTTGCATTCGCACGCGGTCGTGGACGGCCACACGAAGGTTGGGAAACGAAATGAAATTTTTCCGTTCGCCGCCATCGGCACCAAGACGCAGGATTTGAAATACACGGGCGGCAATCCGCGTTTGGAAATCGGCGATGACAATGTCTTCCGCGAAGGCGTGACGGTTCATTGCGGAACGAATGACGGCGAAGCGACGGTCATCGGCTCGAACAATCTTTTTCTCATCCACGCGCACGTCGCGCATGACTGCATCCTCGGCAACCACATCATCATGTCCGGCTACGCGGGGCTGGCCGGCCATATCATCGTGGAAGATCACGCGATACTCGCCGGCTATTCCGGCGTGCATCAGTTCTGCCGGGTCGGCAAGTTGTCGCTGATTGGCGGCCACTCGAAGATCGTGCAGGACGTGCCGCCGTTTATGATTGTTGACGGAAACCCCGGCGAGACGCGCACCATCAACAAGGTCGGCCTCGAACGTAACGGGATTTCCGAAGAGGCGCAAAACGCGTTGAAACAAGCCTACAAAATTCTTTTCCGCGACGGCCTCGCCATGTCGGCCGCGCTGGCGAAAATCGAAAGCGACCTGCCGCCGCTGCCGGAGGTGAAGCACCTCGTCCAGTTCGTCCGCGCCAGCGAACGCGGCATCTGCAAGTGATTCACCGCAGATTCCACTCGTTTATCAGACCTTTTGGAATTTCCGACAGGAAGCGCGACGGCGATTGATAAGTGTCCGCGCCGGAAGCGCCAAAGCCGCCGCGAATCTGCGGATAGGTCAGGTAAAGCTCGTTCTTCGCCCGCGTGATGGAAACGTAAAACAGCCGGCGTTCCTCCTCCTCGCCGTCGTTGGATTCCGTCGAGCGCGCGGACGGAAACATTCCGTCGCAGAGCATGATGACGAACACGACCTCGAACTCCAGTCCCTTGGCCTGATGAATGGTCGTGAGCTTGATTTTTTCCGTGTCGTCCTTCGGATCATCCTCGGCCTCGACGTTCGTGAGCAGCGCGAGTTGCGTGAGAAATTCCTCCACGCTGCCGAATTGAAAAGCAAATTCGGCGAGTTGCTGGATTTCATCCAACCGCCGCTGGTAATTGTCGTAAGTCTCCTTGAGATAATCGTCGTAGCCCGCGTCCATCACGAGCCGCAGCATCTTCGCCGCGCTCTGGCGGACCGATTCGTCTTCAAGCTGCGAAATCGTCGCCGTGAATTGCGCCCAGCTCAAAACCGCTTTTTTCGGAACTGCGGCGATGGAATCCTGCAAGGCTACCGCGAGCGGTGTTTTGGATTTTGGCGTTTGAATTTCATGCAGAAAATTCCGCCACAATTTGTCCGCCCCCTTCGCCGCGATGCCGGGCATGAGCTGCACGAGCCGCTTGAATGAAACTTCGTCGCGCGGGTTGGCGACGAATTTCAGATACGCCGTCGCGTCCTTGATGTGCGCCTGCTCGAAGAAGCGGATGCCGCTCGTGATGGAAAATGGAATCTGCTGCCGCGTCAGTTCCAACTGCAATTCCAGCGCGTGAAAATGCGAGCGATACAGCACGGCAATTTGATTCAAACTCGTGCCTTCGTCGCGCAGTTCCAAGGCGCGTTGCGCGATGAATGCAGCCTGCTGGCCGGCGTTGTGGCATTTGACGAGCGCCGGTTTCACGCCGGATTTGCGCGCGGGCGCGAGTTCCTTCGCAAACTGGTTCACGTTTGCGGCAATGGCGGCGTTGGCGACGTTGAGAATTTCCGGCGTGCTGCGGTAGTTGGTTTCGATCTTGAAAACCTTCGCGCCGGGATAACGCTTTGGAAAATCGAGAATGTTCGCAAAGTTCGCGCCGCGCCAGGCGTAGATGCTTTGCGCGTCGTCGCCGACGACGGTGACGTTGTGATGCCGCGCGGCGAGCAGGTCAATCAGGTCGCCTTGCAGCTTGTTCGTGTCCTGATACTCATCCACGAGAATGAACTGAAAACGCCGCTGATAATGTTCGCGCACGTCGGCGTGCTCCTGCAGCAGCTTGAACCAGAGCGCGAGCAGGTCGTCGAAATCCATGCCGTTGGTCGCGCGCTTGCGGGCAGCGTAGCGTTTTTGCAGATTGGCGATTTCCTGGTCAAACTGCGAAAAGTAACTGAATTGTCCGTCCACCAGTTCCGCAACCGTCTTGTGCGTGTTGGCCGCGAGCGAGAAAATTTCGTTCAGCACGTCCGGCTTGGGAAAATGCTTGTCCTTCTTGTCAATCTTCGCGTCCGCCATGCAGGCTTTGATCAAATCCTTCGCGTCGTCGCGGTCGAGAATTGTAAAACCGCGCTGATAACCGAGCACGTCGGCGTGCAGCCGCAAAATCCGCGCGCCGATGGAATGAAACGTGCCGCCCCAGAGCGACCGCAGTTCGTGTCCGAGCAAATCGGAAACGCGGCGCATCATTTCACCGGCGGCCTTGTTCGTGAACGTGAGCAGCAAAATCCTGTCCGCCGGAATTCCCTGTTCCAAAAGATACGCCACGCGATAAGTCAGCGTGCGGGTTTTGCCCGAACCCGCGCCGGCGATG
>DATCBW010000095.1:0-5922 GCA_036511615.1 Verrucomicrobiia bacterium
GAAATTTTTTGAGCAGCTTCGGCAAATCAAACCGCGCGTGGAAAAATTCCACCGTCGAGCCGCTCGTGAACGTCAGCCAGTCCGCGCCGTGCGCCAGCAAATCTTCCGCCGCGCCGGAAACATCCTCCGTCTCGGCGACGGTTTTGTAAAGGCCGATGTCGTCCACGATGGCGCCGAATTCTTCTAGGGCGCGCGGCAGGTCGGGATTCGCATTTTGCGCCCGCAGCAGGCAGATTTTGATGTTCTCAATGCTGCTGTGCTTGGTCATGGCTTCGGCGATTTTGCGCCCGATGAATTCCTCCGGCATCAAATCCACCTGCAAATGCAGTTCGCGCAGTCTGGCGGCGGTGGCGGGGCCGACGGCGGCGATTTTTGCGCCGCCCAGATCGCGCAAATCCTGAAACCGCCGGAAGAAAAATTCAAAAAACACCATGACGCCGTTCGGGCTGCTGAACACCAGCCAGTCGTAGGAATTCAGCGCGAGCAGCGCGTCAACGAAGTCCTGTTTGTTGTCGGGATCAAGGCCCTTGACGACGGGAATTTCCAGCACTTCCGCGCCGAGCTTGGAAAGCTTGTGCGAGAATTTCGCCATTTGCAGCCGCGAGCGCGTGAGGACGATCCGTTTCCCGAACAGCGGCAGATTTTCAAACCAGTTTAATTTTCCGCGCAGCTTCACCACGTCGCCGACGATGGTGAGCGCGGGCGGTGAAATTTTTTTCTCCGCCGCCAGTCCGGCGATGGTCGCGAGCGTGCCGGAAACCGATTTTTGACGGCCAAGCGTGCCCCATTGGACGACGGCCACGGGCGTTGCGGGAGACATTCCGTGCGCGATGAGCGACTGCGTCCAGTCTCCGAGATTTTCCGTGCCCATCAGCACGACCTTGGTGCCGGGAATTTTGGCGATCTGTTCGTAGTGCAAGGCCGTTGCGGCATCCGCCGAATCGCTGTGGCCGGTGAACACCGTGAAGCTGGAACAGTGCGCGCGGTGCGTAAGCGGAATGCCCGCGTAGTTCGGCACCGCCGAAATCGCCGAGACGCCCGGCACAATCTGGAACGGAATTTTTTCCGCCGCCAGCGCCTCGGCCTCCTCGCCGCCGCGCCCGAAGATGAACGGGTCGCCGCCTTTGAGACGCACGACGGTTTTGCCTTCGCGCGCCTTGGCGATGAGGAGCGCGGTGATTTCCGTCTGCGGCATTTTCATGTTTTTGCCGCGCGAAATGAATTCGGCGGACGGCGACGCGAGCCGGAGCAGTTCGGGATTGGCGAGCGCGTCATGGACGACCACGTCCGCGCGCCGGAGCAGTTCCGCGCCGCGCAACGTCAGCAGCCCGGCGTCGCCCGGCCCTGCACCGACGAGATAAACTGTGCCTTTGGATTTCACGCGCATACTTTAGCCGAACGGCGGCGGCGGGCAATGACAGAGGACAACGGTTGAAAATTTTACGGCGACGAATCCAATTCGAGTTGCTCCAACTTCAGCCCGACCGTTTCGCCCAGATGATTGCCCACCACATAAACAGCGGCGGCAAATCCGATCAACACGATAAACAGGATAATCGCCGCCTTGAAGTGGCGCGACTCGAATTTTTTTATCGAGCGCGCAAATGCCAGCAAGCCGAACACCGCCGCCAGCAGAATGATTGCGTCCACGCTCGCGCGTTGCCAGTAACTGCCGCCGAGATGCAGCCACATTCCGAATTCGTCGAACGTCAGTCCCATCGCCACTCCGTAAATGAGCGCGGTGATTTCCGCTTTTCGTCCCGTCGGTCGGCGGAACACGCTGTAGCCGCATACCACCGACAGGAGAAAAATGCCGTAGTTCAGGTGATGGACATGAGTGCCGTGCATGAAGAGATACAAGTTCGGCATCGTCTTGGCCATGATTAGAAACACCGAGATGCGCGACAGGACGAACGTGAGGATGAAACTGAACAGCGTGTAGCGCGCCAGCCGGTGCGCGGTTTCTCGGTGGATGGGATATTCGCCGTTCATTTGTCCGCCAGTTGGTTTTTGATACAGGCAAAGTCGTTTGTGGGCGAGCAATTTTTTCACACCTGCGCATTTTTTGGCATCGGAATTCGCAACGGGCCGGATTCTTTTCCCGTTTGAAACCTGCGCGGATGCGGTATCGTCTTTTTGTCCGTTGAAACCAAATCAAACATGACCATGCGATTCAAGCCGCCGATCTGGGTGCTGCCGCTCGCCATCGCGGGTCTGGTGGGATTGCTCGGCTGGTGGGGCAATGGCCGGCTGCAGCAGGCCATCGAAGTGCAGTTGAAGCAGGAATTGAACGCCACGCTCGACGCCAACGTGACCGCGCTCGAAATCTGGACGGGCGACCAGAAGAAAATGGCCGCCTCGCTGGCCGAGGAGCCGGCGGTGGAACAGATCGCCAACCGGATGTTCAGCGAGTCCGGTCCGGTTCGCGGAAATTTTGCGCAATCCACCAATGCCGCCGATCTCGGCAATTTTTTACGTCCGCGCCTGGCCCGGCTGGGCTATGAAATCGCGCAACTGGTCAACACGAACTTTGTCGTCGTCGCCACGTCCAATCGCGGGCGGTTCGGCACCGGCGTGCCGGTGTCCGAGTCGCACACGAACAAGTTCGCGGAGTTGTTCGCCACCGACCACGCGGTCATCATCTCACCGTTCAAGCCGGACATGCTCGTCCAGCGGCGTCTGCCGCGCGGGGGAGGATTCAACAATTTTTTCGGGACCAATCGTCCGGCTTTCGCCAACCGCCCGGCCTTCCCAAATCGCGGGCGCGGCCGGCGCGGCGACGATGAACTGATGCAGGTGGCCGCGCCGATCCATGGTCGCGACGGCGTGAGCGGCGCGCTGGCGCTGATCATCAACCCGACCAATGAATTTTCGCGGATCCTGTCCGTGGCGCGGCGCGGCGAGTCGGGCGAGACTTACGCCTTTGACCAGACCGGCCTGCTGATTTCGCAAAGCCGGTTTGACGCGCAGCTTAAAGAAATTGGCCTGCTTGCCATGACGAACGCGAGTTCCGCGCTGAACCTGCGTTTGATTGATCCCGGCGGCGACATGACCAAGGGATTCCGGCCAGCCGAAACAAATTTTGCCGATGCGCCGCTGATTCACATTGTCGCCAGCGCGCTGACGGGCGCAGCCGGCGTTGACCTGGTGCCGTCGCGCGATTATCGCGGCGTGCCGGTGGTGGGCGCGTGGCGCTGGCTGCCGCAGTTCGGCTTCGGCGTTGCCACGGAAAAGCAGGCAAGCGAGGCGTTCTGGCTGTTGCGGATGCTGCGGCTCATCTTTGTCCTTCTGTTTCTGCTGCTGGTGCTGTGCTCCGTCATTTTGTTTGTTTTTTCCTATGTGAATTTCACGTCGCGCCGGCAGTTGCAGGCCGCCGAGTTGAAATTGAAACAGCTCGGCCAATACGCGCTTGAGGAGAAAATCGGTGCGGGCAGCATGGGCGTGGTTTATCGCGCGCGGCACGCGCTGATGCGCCGCGACACGGCGGTGAAGCTGCTTCTGCCGGAACTGGCCAGCAAGGCGGCCATTGCGCGGTTTGAAAACGAGGTCCGGCTCACCTGCCGGCTGGCGCATCCCAACACGATTCAGATTTACGACTACGGCCACACGCCCGAAGGCATTTTTTATTACGCGATGGAATTTCTCGTCGGACTGAACCTGCACCAGTTGGTGGCCGAGTTTGGTCCGCAGCCCGAAGGCCGCGTCATCAACATCCTCACGCAGATCTGCAATTCGCTCGCCGAGGCGCACGCGGCGGGGCTGGTGCATCGCGACATCAAGCCGTCGAACGTCTTTCTCACCGACCGCGGCGGCGTGCCGGATTATGTGAAGGTGCTGGATTTTGGCCTGGTCCGGCAATTTCAGGGCGGCGACGGCAAGTCCAAAAGCGACGAAGGAATGGCCGGCACACCGTGGTTCATGCCGCCCGAGGCGATTGAAAATCCCGCCGCCGTTGATCCGCGCAGCGACATTTATTCTGTCGGCGGACTGGCCTATTATTTGATGACCGGCAAATATGTTTTTGACCACGACTCTGCGGACGAAGTCTGCCGGTTGCAACTGACGGCCAAACCGGTTCCGCCTTCGCGGGCCGCGACCAATCCGATCAGCGCCGAACTGGAGGAAATCATTTTGCGCTGCCTGGAAAAAGACCCGGCCCGGCGCCCGCAGTCCGCGCTCGAATTGTTCTCGCTTCTGCTGGCCTGCCCGCGCGCGGCGGATTCAACGCCCGAAACCCGCGCGGACTGGTGGCGGATGTATCACAGCCGGGGAAATTCCATTCCCGCTGAAACGCCTTCCGCCGAGGACAGCCCGATGCCCAAGGTGAAAATTGATCTCGCTGAACGGTTGGAATAGGAACTGAAGCTATTCGGAAAAGCGCGATTGCTGAATCCTTCTCATCCTCGTCCTCGAAATGTCCCGGAAATACAGAGGATGAGCATGAGCATGAGGACGAGAATGAGGATGAAAGTTGAAGCTTCATTTTCTGACCAACTTTACAGTTGAACGACGAACCGTTTTTTCCACCGCAAGAAACGGCGCGTTTTTGGCGAGCGCGTTCTCAATTCTTCGTTGACGCTGCGGCGCGCGCGGCTAGAATGTGGCCTTAATTTCGGTAACAATTGAAAAAAGGAACAAGAAAAAATTATGGCAGTCAAAGTTGCAATCAATGGATTCGGCCGCATCGGCCGGATGGTTTTTCAGGCGCTCTGCGATCAGGGCCTGCTGGGCAAGACGATTGATGTCGTCGCCGTCGTGGACGTTTCCACCGACGCGGATTATTTCGCCTACCAGATGAAATATGATTCTGTGCATGGCAAGTTTAAGCACGCCGTCAGCACGGAAAAGAGCGATCCCGCGCTCGAAGAACCCGACGTGATCGTCGTCAACGGCCACAAGGTCAAATGCGTCGGCGCGGTCAAAGACCTCGCCACGTTGCCGTGGAAGGCACTCGGCGTGGACATCGTCATCGAATCCACCGGCCTTTTCACCGACAGCGAAAAAGCCAAGGCGCATCTTACCGCCGGTGCCAAAAAGGTCATCATCTCCGCGCCCGGCAAAGGTGAAGTCAAAACCATCGTCATGGGCGTGAACGAAGGTGAATACGACGCGTCGAAGCATCACATCGTTTCCAACGCCTCCTGCACCACGAACTGCCTCGCGCCGCTCGTCCACGTTTTGATCAAGGACGGTTTCGGCATTGAGACCGGATTGATGACCACGATTCACGCAACCACGGCCACGCAGAAAACCGTGGACGGTCCTTCCAAGAAAGACTGGCGCGGCGGTCGCGCGGCGTCCGTCAACATCATTCCCTCCACCACTGGCGCGGCCAAGGCGGTTGGGGAAGTGCTGCCCAGCACCAAGGGCAAGCTCACCGGCATGTCATTCCGCGTGCCGACCGTGGATGTCTCGGTCGTGGACCTGACCGTCCGCACGGTGAAAGACACAAGCATCGAGGAGATTGACGCTGCATTGAAAAATGCGTCCAAGACCTATCTCAAGGGCATTCTCGGTGTGACCGCTGAAGAACTGGTTTCCACCGACTTCATCCACGACGACCGCAGTTCCATTTACGACAGCCTCGCGACGTTGCAGAATAATTTGAAGGGCGAGAAACGCTTCTTCAAGCTCGTGAGCTGGTATGACAACGAATGGGGTTACAGCAACCGCGTCGTTGACCTCGTGAAATACATCACGGCCAAGGGAATTTAATTTCCGCGTAAAATTCAAAACGGCGGCTTGGAAACAAGCCGCCGTTTTTGTTTGGTGGAATCAATTCAACGTTTGCAGCCTATCCTGCTGCGGCAAAGTCATAACTCACTCAAATCCATATCTGCTAATTTGAATATCATATAACCGATTGCTTGCGTCGAACTGCCAAGTCGCTTCGACTTCGGTGCGATAAGGAAACGGGCCGTG
>DATCBW010000096.1:0-2480 GCA_036511615.1 Verrucomicrobiia bacterium
GAAGGCTGGCGCTACACGCAGAACGACAAGAGCGCGCGCCGTCCGCCAGAGTTGCTCACCCGCGACCACGTGGCGCGTTGCATCAACCGCGAAGTGAAGGCCGGTCGTGGCTCACCGCACGGCGGCGTGTTCCTCGACATCGCGTGGATCAAGGAAAAAATTCCGAATGCGGCGGAACACATCAAAAAGAAATTGCCCTCGATGTATCACCAGTTCATGCAACTGGCGAATCTCGACATCACCAAGGAACCGATGGAAATCGGCCCGACGACGCATTACGCGATGGGCGGCATCCGCGTGAACGGCGACACGCAGGCGACAAATGTGCCGGGACTGTTCGCTGCGGGCGAGTGTGCCGCCGGTCTGCACGGCGCGAACCGGCTCGGTGGCAATTCACTTTCCGATCTCATCGTCTTCGGCCAGCGCGCCGGCGAATACGCCGCGAAATACGCCAAGGCCAATCCCAATATTTCGATCAGCGACGCCCAAGTCGAAGCCGCCTACCGCGAAGCCGTGGAACCGTTTGAACATCCCGCCGGCAGCAGCAGCGAAGGACCGTATCAGGTGCAATACGATTTGCAGAACATGATGCAGGAACTTGTCGGCATCGTGCGCCTCCAGAACGAAATGGGGCAGGCGCTCGACGGCATTGGCAAACTCAAGGCCCGCGCCGCGAAAGTCGGCGTTCAAGGTCACCGCGAATACAATCCCGGCTGGCACACGGCGCTCGACTTAAAACATCTGCTCACCGTTTCCGAGGCCATCACCAAGTCGGCGATTGACCGCAAGGAAAGTCGCGGCGGCCATTTCCGCGATGATTTTCCGGGCAAGGATCCCGAAGCAGCGAAATACAACACCGTGCTTTCCAAGGCGGCGGACGGCTCGATGAACCTGCGGCGCGAACCCATTCCGCCCATGCCGGCGGATTTGAAACAAGTCATTGAGGAGATGAAGAATTAGCTTTTTGACACGATGAAAACTGTCACTTTCAGAATCTGGCGCACGGACGAAAACGGCGGCGGCAAACTCGTGGATTATACCACCGAGATTACCGAAGGCCTCGTCGTCCTCGATGTCGTGCATAAAATCCAGGCGACGCAGGCGAACGACCTCGCGTGCCGCTGGAATTGCAAGGCCGGCAAATGCGGCTCCTGCTCGGCAGAAGTCAACGGCATCCCGAAGCTCATGTGCATGACGCGCATGGATACGATTCCGACCGACAAGCCGATTACGATTGAGCCGATGCGCGCGTTTCCGAACATCCGCGATTTGGCGACCGATGTTTCTTGGAACTACCGCGTTAAAACGAAAATTAAGAAATTCAATCCGCGCAAGCCCGACTGCGAAGACGGCACTTGGCGGATGCAACAGGAAGACGTGGATCGCGTCCAGGAATTCCGCAAGTGCATCGAATGTTTTCTCTGCCAGGACGTCTGCCACGTTTTGCGCGACCATCACAAGCACGACGAGTTCATCGGCCCGCGTTTTCTTGTCTATACCGCCGCGCTGGAAATGCACCCGCTCGACACCGAAGATCGCGTGCCGGAATTGAAGCAGTCGCAAGGCATCGGTTTTTGCAACATCACCAAGTGCTGCACCAAGGTCTGCCCCGAACACATCACCATCACCGACAACGCGATCATTCCGTTGAAGGAGCGTGTGGTGGATGAATTCTACGACCCGCTCGGCTGGCTCTGGAAAAAGATTCGTCCGAAAGGGTGAAAATCCGGCTCGCGGCTGGCAGCATGGGCAGTTTTTATTGTCATCGGCCGGAATTTGGCGGTGCCGTTCAATTCTTTCACCCAAATTTAATTTTCAAATTCATCCCCCGCACGGCGGAAATCATTTCGCCGAGAAGGCATAAATGGTCGTGCTTTCAAAGTTGTGTTCCGGTCGAAGAATTATCGAAGGGAAATTCGGGTGGTGGATGGAATCGGGGAAGTGCTGTGTTTCGAGGCAGAACCGTCCCTGCCTGCCGGTGTAAAGCTGCAATCCCGGTTGCGTCGTGCGGATTTCCATCACCCGGCCGCTTTGCGGATCGCTGGCGCGCGCGGCCAGCACAAGGGAAGTTCCGCCGCCGTTGATGACGAAGTTGTGATCGAAGATGCCCCGGGGGGAAGTGACTTCCTTCATGTGCTCACCGATGGGTGTCGGCGTGGTGAAATCCAGCGGCGTATTTTTGACGGGCGCGATCTCGCCCGTGGGAAGCAGTTGGGCGTCCGCCACCGTGTAGTGATCGGCGTTGAGCCAGAGTTCCGTGCCGAGCACGCCGCCGCCGCCGGCCAGGTTGAAGTAGGCGTGATTGCTCAAGTTGACCAGCGTGGGTTTGTCGGTCGCCGCCGAATAATCAAGCCGCAATTCGTTGTTGTCCGTCAGGGTGTAGGTCACGCTGGCGGTGAGGTTGCCGGGATAACCCTCCTCGCCATCCTTGCTAAAGTAAGTGAGCCGGACCGAAGCTTCATGTTCCTTGACCGGCAACG
>DATCBW010000097.1:0-26830 GCA_036511615.1 Verrucomicrobiia bacterium
ATCGTGGCAAGTCGTTTGCAAGATCAGCATCCACAAGCATAATGCCATCAATTCTTGGCAAATAAGCGTCCAAAACAGTAAGCTTATTTAAGTCTACTCTAGGGATGATTTTTAACGGATATTTTTCAACGAGAAGTTCGATGTCAGGTTTGCCGTTTTTTAGGGCAAAAGGATAACGAGCTAGAAGCGACTGTGAAATCGTCTCTAGCTCGTCAGCGGTTTTAGATTTGTAATTATAGCTCAAGACAAAGGCGCGAATACAGCATTTAGTATGCGTTCTTCATCTTCCTTTGTTATCTGCTTTCCATTGTGATGGCAAGCACGAACTGGCCGAAGTTCATCCCGCGTAAAAATGTCAGAAAAACATAAATTTTTAACGCTTCTGGCAGCCTTAAGCTTGGCGACAAATTCGGCTTTCTCGGCCTTATTCAGACCCAGAAATAGCGGTATCAAAAGCTCCTGCTTTTGTGAAACCCATTTAATTACACCTAATTCAAGTTCAGCGTATTTTGCGTGTGATAGCCAGACCGCGCCAGAAAACACACGCGCAACTAGATTTCTGGCTCGGCGCTTTTCGCGCAGCCAGTCCCCGAATGCTTTCGCGGGATGTTGTGTGTTTGTATTCATAATTTTTTGCTTTTAATAAAAATTGGACACGCTTAATACCATCACTGCTCAAAAACGCAACATTTTTTTACTGTTTTTGTAGTTATCGGCGACATCCAACGAAAATTTAGCATAAAACGCGCCGTTTGGGTTGAAAACCCAAATCTGGGCAGTGTGAAGCTTTGCGGTGGCACGTCCAATCGGTATAAGAAGCTACCGAGTGCCCAATCAAAAGTCAATTGATTTTTTAAGCAATCCGTGTTTCAAACCGGAGTAGTCAGCAATTCCTCAACCGTCCAGACGTGATTCGTCAATTCTGCGTTCATGGCTGGCGTCATTTTGTGCGCCGAATGAACGCGGCAGAAATTGTAATGGGCGACAAACAAGGCAACCGAATGTTTCAGATTCGCCAGCTTTTTCGAGTATCCAAGAGTCAGCCGCGTGAACCGGCGATTAAACAACCGCACGCTCAAATTTACCCGCTCAACGTGGCTGGTGCTGATTAGCTCACGGTCTGGGCTGCCAATGTGAGCGCGCGTTTTGACTTTGGTGCAGCCTTTGGCCACAGAATAACGCCGCTCATCCCGATATGCGCCGAAGTCGCGGTCAGCATACGATTTGGTTTGTTGAGCGAAATCCACATTCGCTTCAAACGCATTATAGACCGCCGGCAGATAACCGCCAAAGCCGTCAGTCGTCAATTGCGTGCGGCCTTTGATGCGTTTCCGTAAATCAGCCATGAAAGCATCTGCGCAGGGTCTATCGCGCTTGCCAATCAGATGGGACAAAATCAGCTTGGACTTCCGATCTAACGCAAGGAACGTATATTGCGAACCGATTTCCGGGTCGGCATCTTTTTTGTTAAATTCCTTTTTTAACACGAAACTAAACAGTTCGTCGCACTGAACAGATTCAACTTCTACGCTGCGAATTTGCATATCAAGCAACTGCGCCGCTTTTTCGCCAGCCGTTTTGAGGATGCCCAGCACTGTGCGCCGGTTGAGTTGCGTGAAGCGTTCAATGGCGCGGATGCCCATTCCCTCACAGAGCAAATGAACCACTTGTGCGGCCAGCTTGAAATCCACGCGCAGGCCGTCCAGAGGTTGCTTGTCGGAAAAGGTTTTTCCGCAACGGTTGCACTGGTAGCGTTGAACCGTAAAGTTTTTATTCATAAAACGACCCGACTTTTTCACTTCATCCGATTGGCAGCAATGGCAGTTCATCTTGACCTTTCACGGCCTCTGCCATACAGTGAATTTGAATCCGCAAGATTCCACTGAAGGCTTCGGCCTTTGGTTGCGAAGCCGCTGTGTTACAAGCACGGCGGCTTCCTTGTTTATCTTCTTGACTTATTGTGTCTCAAATAATAGAATGTGTCAACAATTATTTGTGACTCATTTAATATGACTAAAAACCGTGGCCGTCCAAAGCTGGCAAAAGGCAAAGCCAAAGCGCAGTTTATCAATCTCCGCTTTTCACCAGATGAAGCCAAACAGATTGATTCTGCCGCAGAACGCGCAAACCAGAAGCGCGCAAAATGGGCGCGAGAAACTCTTTTGTTAGCGGCGAAACCGTGACTCATTTAATCATTGACGAAAAGACCCCGCTGTGAGAAGCTACTTCACAGCGAGGTTGATTAACTTCTGTCTTGCTCTGCGGGCGGTGTGATTTTTCTTTTCGAGGGATACATCACATCGCCCGGTGTCTTTTTACGCTGTTTGGCGCTTACCAGTTCTCAAGACTGGCTGTCGTAACGCGGGTCGTGGCCGGGCTTGCCATCTTGCGCTTTCATTTATCCTTAACATAAATTCTCTTTTGTTTCCGGCTGACGGCGGAATTGCCGACAGCAAATCTTTACGCTTTGGAATAAATTGCTGCGGACGATCCTTTCTTGGGAATGATGATTTTAATCGTTCCAGCCTTTTTCATTTTCCAAAGCCCTGTTGACAATGCTTGCCGCGTAAGATCAGCACCAAACACGGTGTCTTTTTCCTTAATAAATTTCCAAACGTCCTGCATTGTGAAATTCGTATCCAGTTGCATAACGAAATCGGCAATGCGGTCGTTTACTGTAAGCGATTCCGGGGACTCATCTTGTTTCACCGGTAGTCCCTTTGCCCCCTTGTCTCGATGAATCAAATCAAGCATCCGATCAAGCGTGTCTCTATCGCGCTTGTATTGCTCATCTAATTTCCGCCGCATTTCACGGACTTCGCTCTCATTCATATTCCGAATATGGACTAATAAAATGAAAGCGCAACAAAAAACTACAAAAACTTTGCCTTTCGTTATTTCTGTTTTTCAAGCCACCGCGCAGCCTGTTGTGGGGCTACGTTCAACGTATCAATATGTGGGGATTTTGATATGCGAAGAATGGAAATTTAAGTCAGCAACAATCTAGCGCACCATTACCGCCGAGGGCAATTTGTGAAAAATTTCACAAACTTCTTGCGCGGGTTTTGACACCGTGCTAGTTTTGACTTTCTGACAACAAGAAAGGCTGAATTATGAAAAAATCTCTTTTGCTGCTATCGCTTGGTGTTTTTTCCGCACTGCAACTGGCCAACGCCGGTGACATCACCGGCACGATCACCTTGAAAGGCACGCCGCCGCCGGAAATAGACATTGGCCCCACCATGACTGCGCAAAGTCCCGATTGCGCCGCAATGTATGCCGGGAGAAAATTCCCCACGACGCATTTTTATATGGTCGGTTCCGACGGCGGACTGGGCGACGTGGTGATCACACTCAAGGGCGGCGATCTCAAATCCACCGGCGCGAGCGCCGCGCCAGCCTTGCTTGACCAGAAAGGCTGCGTTTATGAGCCGCAGATTTTTGCCGTGCAGACCGGCCAGAAAATCATCGCGCGGAATTCCGACATGTGCGTCCACAACGTCCACGCCAAGCCGGCCGCAGACAGCGGCAACCCGGAGTCCAACCAGTTGCAAATGCCCGGCGGCGCGGACCTGCCCTTCACATTCGCCAAGCCGGAGGCGTTTCTTCAATTTCAATGTGACGTGCATCCGTGGATGCACTCGTGGGTGACGGTCGTGGACAATCCGTATTACGCCGTCACGGACAAGGACGGCAAGTTCACCATCAAAAACGTGCCGCCTGGCAAATACACGCTAGTGGCCATGCACCGCAAACTTTCAGCCATTTATGGTGCCGACGGCAAAACAGTCACCGGATACAAGGGCATGGAAAAAGAAATTGACGTGACCGGCACCGGCGCAACGACCCAGGACTTCACGTTCACAATGAAATAAATTTTCTGCCCGCCAGCGACCGCTGCCAGTCAACGCAGCGGTCGTTCTTTTTCAAATTGAACGCAAAATACAATCCCGCGCTGTTTTGGTTCGCCGTGCTGACGGCCGGGCTGACCTTTTTGCTGATCGGTCTTGGCGGACTGGTCACGAGCAACAACGCGGGAATGTCCGTGCCCGACTGGCCGACGAGCTACGGCTACAATATGTTCACGCTGCCGATCAAATTTTGGAAGGGCGGCGTGCTATATGAACACACCCACAGATTATATGCTGCCTTCATCGGTTTCTTGACGACGATTCTCGCTGTGTGGCTCTGGCTGAAAGATTCGCGCAAATGGATGCAATGGCTCGGCGTCGCCGCGTTTTTGCTGGTCGTGGTGCAGGGCGCAATTGGCGGGTTGCGCGTGGTTTTGTCCGACGCCCAGCTTGGAATTTTTCATGGGGCGCTCGCGCAATTGTTTTTGGTGCTCGTCTGCGCCATCGCGCTGTTCACGAGCCGCTGGTGGCAAAATTCGGCGGTGGAAAAACAAATTGCCGTTCCGCGCGGGCTGCGCAGCCACGTTCTTTATGTCACGATTTTGATTTTCATTCAATTGATGATCGGCGCAACGATGCGGCATCAGCACGCGGGACTTTCAATTGACACTTTTCCGCTCGCCTACGGAAAAATCTGGCCGGACACCAGCCCGGAAGCGGTCGCCGCGTATAACGAGCATCGCATGGAAATGAACGGCGAAAATCCGATCACTGCGTTTCAAATCGTTTTGCAAATGATTCACCGGCTGGTGGCGCTGCTGATTTTCCTCGGCGTGGTGGCGGCGGCATTTTTGGCCGGGAAAAAACTGGGCGGACGCGACGGGCTGGCGAAGTTCGCGTGGTTCTGGACAGGATTGATCGTCGTCCAAATCGCGCTGGGCATCGCCACGATTGAAACCAACAAGGCGGCGGACATCGCCACGTTGCACGTCATGGTCGGCGCTCTCTCGCTGCTGGCCGGCGTGCTCTGGTGGCTCGTGGCCGCGCGTCGAACAACATTGACAAAATTTGCTCCGGCAGGGCAAAATGGGTTGAATTAGGTGCGGTTTTTTGCGCCAAAACAAGAGATGAAATTTTCAGCGGAAGTTCTAAATCAAAACGAGGTTTTGGAAAAAAGCTGGCCGGCGGTTTTCGCCGACCTGGTCAAGGCGCGGCTGACAACGCTTGTGCTGCTCACCACGCTCGTTGGATTTTACCTCGGCTGGCAGGGCGCGATGGACTTCGTGCTGATGTTCCACACGCTGCTCGGCACGGCGCTGGTTGCGTCCGGCGCGGCAGCGTTGAACCAGTTGCTCGAACGCGAATACGACGCCAAAATGCGGCGCACGGCGGACCGCCCGTTGCCATCGGGCCGTTTGCAGCCGACGACGGTGATGCTGTTCGGCGGCATCTGCTCGGCCGTCGGCCTGATTTATCTCGCGTTGCTGGTCAACCGGCTCACGAGTGTCGTCGGCGCGGTCACGCTGGTCAGCTATCTGTTCATCTACACGCCGCTCAAGCGCGTGACTTGGGCGAACACGCTCGTCGGCGCGATTCCCGGCGCGATGCCGCCGCTCATGGGCTGGGCGGCCGCGCGGAATAATCTCGGCAGCGAGGGCTGGGCGCTGTTTGCGATTTTATTTTTCTGGCAACTGCCGCATTTTTTTGCCATCGCGTGGATGTATCGCGACGATTACGCCAAGGCTGGTTTTATCATGCTGCCGAACGTGGACGCCAATGGCAGTCGCACCGCGCAGCAGGCCGTGAGCAACACCATCGCACTGATGATCGTCAGTCTGTGTCCGTTTGTTTTCGGCATGAGCGGAAAAATCTATCTCGCGGCGGCAATTATTTTCGGCGCGGGATTTTTGCTGTGCGCCATCCGGTTTTCGCGCCGGCTGACGCTGGCGAGCGCGCGGCAATTGTTTTTCGCCTCGATCATTTACCTGCCGCTGCTGCTGGCGGCGATGTGCTGTGACAAGTTGAAATAAAATCCTTATGGAAACGACCGTTGAACAATTTCCACCGTTCCGCGAAACCGAACCGCAGCCCGTCCACGACGACCACGGCCACGAACATCACGAGCCGGGCTTCTGGAGCAAATACATTTTTTCCACGGATCACAAGGTCATCGGCATCCAATATGGATTCACGGCGCTGTGCTTTCTGCTGTTTGGGTTTTTTCTGATGATTCTCATGCGCTGGTCCATCGCGCATCCGGGTCAGGCAGTTCCTTTTCTTGGGAGCTTGTTGCATTCCGTGGTGGGCGGCGTCATGGCGCCCGCAGTCAAGGACACGGCCGGCAACATCATGGGTTATTGCATTTCAACCGAACTCTATAATTCCTTCGGCGCGATGCACGGAACCATCATGGTGTTTCTCGGCGTCGTGCCGCTGGCGTTTGCGGCGTTCGGAAATTATGTCGTGCCGCTGATGATCGGCGCGCCGGACATGTGTTTTCCGCGCGTCAACATGGCGAGCTACCACGCATTTTTTCTGGGCGGCGTCGTGATGGTCACGAGCTTTTTCATTCCCGGCGGCGCGGCGCAGGCGGGCTGGACTTCGTATTCGCCGTTGGCGACGACGATTCCGACGGACGGTCAGGCGTTTTGGATCATCGGCATGGTGCTGCTCATCACCTCGTCGCTGCTGGGCGCGGTGAATTTCATTGCCACCATCATCCAGCTTCGCGCGCCGGGCATGACGTGGATGCGGCTGCCGTGGTTCGTGTGGGCGCAATTTGTAACCGCGTTCATCTTGCTGCTGGCGTTTCCGCCGCTGGAAGCTGCGGCCGTTTTGCAGTTGATGGACAACGTCGCGCACACCAGTTTCTTCTTGCCGACCGGACTGGCCGTGGGCGGCCAGCTTGCCCATGTCAGCGGCGGCGGCAGCCCGTTGTTGTGGCAGCACTTGTTCTGGTTCCTCGGCCACCCGGAAGTTTATGTTTTGATTTTGCCGGCGATGGGCATCGTGGTTGAAGTCATCGCCAACAACACCCGCAAGCCGATCTGGGGCTACAAATCGCTGGTGTATTCGGTGCTGGCGGTGGGGTTTCTGTCGTTCATCGTCTGGGCGCATCATATGTATCTCACCGGCATGGGCCAGACAATCGCCACGTTCTTCCAGGCGACGACGATGATCATTTCGATTCCATCGGTGATTATCTTGACGTGCATGTTCCTGTCGCTGTGGGGCGGCTCGATCCGCATCAACACGCCGATGCTTTTCGCGCTCGGATTTTTGCCGATGTTCGGCATCGGCGGCCTGACTGGCCTGCCGCTCGGCCTCGCGGCGGCGGATTTGTATCTTCACGACACCTATTACATCATCGCGCATTTTCATTACGTCGTCGCACCAGGAACAATTTTTGCGCTGTTCGCCGGCATCTATTTCTGGTTTCCGAAAATGACCGGTCGAAAAATGAACGAGTTCTGGGGCCGCGTGCATTTCTGGTGTTCCTTGGTGTTCATGAACCTTGTGTTCATGCCGATGTTCGCGCAGGGCATCAAAGGCATGCTGCGCCGCATGAGCGACGGCGGCGTGAACTACTCCGCCGCGCGCGTGCCGGGTGCGATTGACACGCTGCCCGGCTCGGTGATGGAAATGAACACCTGGATTTTTGCCGCCGCCATCGGGCTGGGCATTGCGCAAATTCCGTTCATCATCAATTTATTTTGGAGCATCAAGCACGGCGAAAAAGTCGGCACCAATCCGTGGCAGGCCACGACCGTTGACTGGCAGACGCCCACGCCGCCGCCGCACGGAAATTTTGAAGTCGAACCGCACATCGTGCGCGGGCCTTACGAATACAGCGTGCCCGGCCACCCCACCGACTTCTCGCCGCAAAGTGAGACGGCGGTCAATACTCGCGACGACCATCACGCGCACTGAAATCAATTTTTCATGGAAATCCCCTACACAGTTGAAATTCGGCCGGACACTGGCATTTACAACGCCAAGCTCGGCATCTGGCTGTTTCTCGCGTCCGAAGTGATGCTCTTCGGCGGACTTTTTTCCGCCTACGTTCTGCTGCGCGTGGGCGCGATTCCCGGCACCTGGCCGCACGGCTGGCTTGACGTCCGCCTCGGCGCGCTCAATACCGTGCTGCTCGCGCTTTCCGCGATCACCACGCTGCTGGCGTGGGCCGCGTGCAAAGTGCGCCAGTTCGGCAAGTTCAAATTTTTCCACGCCTGCACGCTGCTGCTCGCCGTGGCGTTTTTGTGCATCAAATCCTACGAGTATCATGACAAGTGGATTCATTACGAAATTCATTTGACCGATGGACGCATTGCCGACGGTCATCTGGAGGAACAAAATGACAAGGAAGTGGTCATCCACGGACGTTACGTCGCCGATGAAAAAGATCTCGACGATTTGCGCGCGCAGAAAAACATCCAGCTCGCAGAAATCAAAATTGACCGGGCCGACATCAAGACGATGGAAAATTACAGCCCGCGCCACAACACCTTCACGGCGATTTATTTCACGCTCACCGGCCTGCACGCGCTGCACATCCTCGGCGGCAGCATTGTCATTTTTTACCTGTGGGCGTTCGGCGGAACCATGTGGAAGACCGATCCCGAACGGTTCACCAACCGCATCGAAGTTTCCGGCCTGTTCTGGCATTTCGTGGACCTGGTCTGGATTTTTCTGTTTCCTGTGCTTTATTTGACCTGAATCTTTATGAGCGATCTTCACCAATCACCGACAACCGAAGCGCACGCCGTGCCGGCCGCCGACCATTCGCACCCGGTTGATTTCAACGCGTATCTGCGCCGCTGCGTTTTTGTTTTTATCGGCGCATTGTGCGCCATTTCCCTGATGATTTACGCCTCGTATCTGCCGCATTTCGGGTGGCCGGCCAAGGTGACGATCATTCTCGCCATCGCCATCGTCAACGCCTTCATCGTCGCCGGATTTTTGATGCACCTGCTGTCCGAGAAAAAAATGATCTACAGCGTGCTTACCTTCGCCGTGATTTTTTTCGCCGGGCTGATGGGCCTGACGATGTGGGCCATGAACGATTTTCCCACCGGCACGATTTCCCACTGAAAATTAAAATGTCGCTCAAAGCCTTCCATCTCATTTTTGTGACGCTGCTGACCTCGTTGTGCTTCGGTTGCGCGGCCTGGGCGTTCAGCGAAGGCCGGCCGGGTTTCGGCATAACGGGCATTGGTGCGGGAATTTTGGTCATCATCTATGGAGTTTATTTTTTGAAAAAACTGAAAAAAATCAGCTATCTATGAAAACGTCCTTCAGGAAAATTTTCCCGCTCGTCACGCTGGCGGCGTTCCTGCCGTCGCCGCTGTTCGCCTGCGCCGCGTGCTATGGCCGGTCGGATGCGCCCATTGCCGTGGGCATGAACTGGGGCATCTTCACGCTGCTCGGCGTGGTGGTTCCGGTGCTGTCGTGCTTTCTTTTTTTCTTTGTCCACCTCATCCGCAAAAGCGAGGCGCTGAATGCCGCCGCCGAAAAAGCGTCCCAATCCGCTGAAGCCACCAAACCATGAACGATTGGATCGCCCATAATGTGCTCGGAATGCCCGCGCTCGCCTCCGCCAACGGCAAGGCCGTGGACGACCTCATCGTCTATGTCCACTGGTTGATGCTCCTGCTGTTCATCGGCTGGATCGCCTACTTTGGCTATGTGCTCTGGCGTTTCAACGCGCGGCGCAACCCCCGGGCCAGCTACGAAGGCTCCAAAAGCCATGTGCCCAGCATGGTTGAACTCGCCGTTGTCGTTGTTGAAGGCGTGTTGCTCCTCGGTTTCGCCATTCCAATGTGGGCGAAAAACGTGGATAAATTTCCGTCCCCGGATGAATCCACCGTCATTCAAATCGTGGCGCAACAATACGCGTGGAACTTCCGTTACCCTGGGCAGGACGGAGTTTTTGGCCGTCAGGACATGAAGTTCGTTTCCGAAACCAATGTGTTTGGAGTTGACCCGGCCGATCCGCACGGCAAGGACGACATCCAGTTGCAGGACGTGCAGGATGACATGCATGTTCCGGTCAACAAGCCCGTGTTGATTTATTTAAGTTCCAAGGATGTCATCCATTCGCTCAAGCTCGTGGCCATGCGCCTCACGCAGGACGCCATTCCCGGCCTGCGCATTCCCTGCACGTTCACGCCTACGAAAATCGGCCGCTATCAGGTTGAATGTGCGCAGCTCTGCGGCCCCGGTCACTCAACCATGAGCCACGGCTTCGTCGCCGTGGTCAGCCAGGACGACTACGCCGCCTGGCTCAAGTCCAAGGAACCGGTTCCGAAGCAAAGTTTCGAATAAATTTCCGCCGCCGTCGGGCGGCCCGCACCTCATGCCTGAACAGCCACGCCCCATTCCCCTGACACTTTGGATCGGATTTGCCATGTTGGTGGGAATGATCGGTCTGGCGATTGTCCTGATGGCGTTTGGAAATTCCCGTTCCCAAAACACGCCGTTGCCCGACGTGCTCGGCCAGGTCGCTGAATTCACACTGACCAATCAGGATGGCCAGGCCACGACCCTGGCCGATTTGACCAACCAGGTCTGGGTGGCCGACATCATTTTCACCCGCTGCGCCTCCTCCTGTCCCATCATGTCGCGGCAGATGAAATCGCTCCAGGACGCGCTGCCGCCTGGCAGCCGGGCGAAACTGGTGACGCTGACGTGCGATCCGAGTTATGACACGCCGTCCATCTTGAAAAAATACGGGGAGCATTACGGCGCGGATTTTCAACGCTGGATGTTTTTGTCCGGCACGCCGAAAGCATTGTCCGGCCTGGCCACGGGCAGCCTCAAGCTCGGTGTCACGCCCGTCTCGCCGCAGGACCGGACCGATCCGACCGACTTTTTCATTCACAGCACGATTTTTGTGATCGTGGACCAACAGGCGCGGCTGCGTGGCATCTTTCAAACCGGAGGCGATGGCGTAGACTGGACGAAAATCCAACCGCAAATTCTCGCCGCCGTGAAAAAACTGGAAGGCGGCGGATGAACATTCACGACCTGCCCGCCGTCAACGCCATGCTGAACGGGTTGAGCGCCGTTTTTCTCACCGCCGGCTTCGTCTTCATCAAACGCGGCAACAAAATCGCGCATCGCAACTGCATGATTTCCGCGTTCATCACCTCGATTATTTTTTTGACGTGCTACCTGATATATCATGGCTATCGCTACTGGGTTTTGCACATTGGGCCAACACGGTTTCTGGAACCGGCCTGGTTCAAGCCGATTTATCTGACCATTCTCGGAACGCACACGATTCTGGCCATGGTGATTGTGCCGCTGATTTTGATCACGCTCTGGCGGGCAAAAATGGAACGCTTCGAGGCGCACAAAAAAATCGCCCGCTGGACGTGGCCGCTGTGGATGTATGTGTCTGTGACCGGCGTGATCGTTTATTTTTTGCTCTACCAGATTTTCCCACAACATTGAATTGACGATGGATGGTGACGGGTGCAATTTCAATTCATGCTTTGCGAAATTCAATACAAGCCGCAGCCAACGGAAGGGACCGCAGCCGACGCCAAGCTTCAAGATCACGGTGGTTCCTATCGTGTTTGCAAGATTGCTGGACGTGCCGACCATATTCATCAATTTTTAAGAAATCAAAAAGATGTGATTGCGACAAAGATTATTGTCCGCGAAACGGAGTCAGTCTGATTTTCTGCGTCAAAATACTTTGAGCGTGTCGAGCACCGCCTTGATGCGCGGAACCTCGTGCGTGCGGAACAAATCCGTTTTGCCCAGCGCAGCCAGCACTGCGAAGAACGGCTCGGCACAACGGACTTCCTCGCGAAAAAATTCAAACGCGTGCGGCAGCGCGTGGCAAATGGGAAAACCCAGTTCGCGCAGCCGGAACGTGTTCAGGAAAATCTTCATCTGATGCCGGACGCGCACCGCGCTGTCCTGCAAATTGCGGTAATAAAAACCGAGGCCGGGATCGAGCAGGATTTTTTCCACGCCGTTGCGCTGCGCGACTTCAATCTGCCGCGAGAAAAATTCGCACCACGGCGGAATCGGATCGGCGCTCAAATCAAAATCACCGACGTCGCGGACGTTTTTGCCGGCGACGTAACAAATGATGACGGCGGCATCGTGGGCGGCGACCATTTTGAAAATATCCTTCGATCCCGCAGTCCCGGTCAGATTCAGAATGTTCGCCCCGGCTTCCAAACTCGCGCGTGTGACGGCGGGCGAATACGTCTCGACGGAAACCAGAATTTTTTCCGCGAGCAATCCCTTGATGACCGGAATCAATTTGGATTTCTGCGCCGTGCCGCTCGCCCGCGCCGCGTGCGCCAGCGTGGATTCCGCGCCGACATCAATGATCTGCGCGCCCTGCGCCGACAGCACTTTCCCGCGCTGAACCGCCGCCTCCGCCGACAGGCAGACGCTTTCGCGATACCACGAGTCGGCGGAAAGATTCACGACGCCCATGATGGCCGGCTGCGAATTGAAATTGAACTTTTTGCCGCCGATGGAAAATTCCTTCACGCGCGCGGACGCGGCGGCGCGATTTTGTTCGAGCAGTCCGGCGAGTTGTTCGAGCGTCAGCATGATTTTACTGCCAGCGCATCACTGGCGGCCCTGTAAAAAAGTTTCCGATAACGAACCTTTTTCCGTGCGGATCAGTGTGCCGACACCGATGTGATGATTGGTGAACCAGCCGTCCTGTGTTTCCAGCACAAACCGGATGTTGTCCGTCGCGGAAAACACGCCGTTGGTGTCGTTCTTTTCGAGGTGATGAATTTCCTGGATGACGCCGTCCGGTCTGATGTAGGCGGCGGAAATGGATTCGGGACAGTTTTTCATCCAGAAATCAGCCTGCGCGGTGGAGGGCAAAACAAACAGCATGGAATCTGAATCCTGGATGTTGGTGCGAAACATCATGCCGGTCTGCTCTTCTTTAAATGTCAGCGCCAGTTCAGTGTCCAGCACTTCTGAACCGAGATAAATTTTCATCATCGGCAATTTCGGTTGCGCGTGCGTTGGCAACTCATCAGCCAACGAAGTCACGGGTGCGCCGGCGGGCGGACTGGCCTTGCGGCAGCCGGCAAACAAAGTTGCGGCCAGCAGCAGCGGGATGACATTGGCAAATTTCACGGGAGCAGTCTGCCGCAAGTCCGGGAATTATTCAACCCAACTGCGGCTTAAAATCATCCTCATCCTCCTGCTCATCGTCATGCTCAATTTTCATGAAGATGAGGGCAAGGATGACCATGAGGATGGACCGGGTTGCGCAATTGACCGACAAGAAATCGCAAGCCGCCGCCAGCGTCAACGGCAGGCGGCTGGTAAATTTAGTCCGTTGCGTCAACCCGTCCGTGTGGAATGGTTGACTTGCACGTTGAAAGGCTTATTTTGCCATCGTTGTGACAACTTTTGAACAGCCCGCCGCCACCGTGCGGCTCGACGATCTGCCGCCGCGCGTCTGCGCCGTGGTGCGTCAGGTGGACACCGACGACGAGGACACGCACCGGCTCAAGACGCTCGGCGTGTGCGTGGGCCGCCGGGTGGAACTCGTCCGCGCAGGCAATCCGCTCATCCTGAAAATTTTTGGCTCGCGGCTCGGCGTGTCCGCCGAACTCGCTGCGCGCGTGCGCGTGGAAATCTGCCAGCCCGGCCATTGCGCCTTGCGCGAAAATGGGGGCGAATGAGCGTGGCTCCCGAAATTTCCGCGTCGCCAACGGACGCGGCGCATCATCATGCGTTCACGCTGGCGCTGGTCGGCAATCCCAACGCCGGCAAGACGACCTTGTTCAACGCGCTCACCGGACTGCGCGCCAAAACGGCGAATTTTGCCGGCACGACAGTTGAACGCAAAGTCGGCCGGCTGCATCTCGATCACAAACAGATTGTCGTGGTGGACTTGCCGGGCCTTTACAGCCTCGACAGCAAATCGCCCGACGAAAAACTTGCCGCCGATGCGTTGCGCGGGCGGATTGCCGGCCATCCCGCGCCGGACGCCGCGCTCGTCGTGGTGGATGCGACGAACCTGGAGCGAAATCTTTTTCTTGTCAGCCAAGTTTTGGAATGGAAGAAATGTCCGGTCGTCGTGGCGTTGAACATGATGGACATGGCGCGGCGCGACGGCATCCGCATTGACGTGAAAAAATTGCGCGCGGAACTCGGCTGCGTCGTCGTCCCCGTGGCCGCGCGCAATGGCGAAGGGCTGGCTGAACTCAAACACGAACTGGATCGGCTCGTCAAAGGCGCGATGCCGGAGGCGGTGAACCACGTTGATCCGCATTGCTCGGGCTGTTCGGGCTGCACGTTTCAGGCGCGCTACGAATGGACGGAACAAATTTCCACCAAGGTCATGGACGCGGTGGCGGTGCAACGCTCGGCGTGGACGGACAAGCTCGACGACGTTTTCACGCACCCGGTTTGGGGCGTCGTCGTTTTCAATTTTGTGATGCTGTGCGTGTTTGCGCTGATTTTCTGGGCGGCGCAAATTCCCATGAACCTCATTGATCATTTGTTCAGCATCCTCGGCGGCTGGGTCGGTTCAAAAATGCCGAATGGCGATTTTCAAAGCCTGCTCGTCAACGGCGTCATCGGCGGCGTCGGCGGCATCCTGGTTTTCCTGCCGCAAATCTGCATTTTGTTTTTCGCGCTCTCGCTGCTGGAAGACACCGGCTACCTGTCGCGCGCGGCGTTTGTGATGGACAGGGTCATGCGGCGCTTCGGCCTGCCGGGCAAGGCGTTCGTGCCGATGCTCTCGGCGCACGCGTGCGCGATTCCGGCAATCATGTCCGCGCGCGTCATCGAAAATCCGCGCGACCGGCTGGTGACGATTTTAATCACGCCGTTGCTGGCCTGCTCGGCGCGCATTCCGGTTTATGCCATGGTGACGGCGCTGCTGTTTCCCCATTCGCCGTTGAAAGCCGCGCTGGTTTTCACCGGCGCCTACGGTTTCGGCGTGGTGGCCGCGCTGGTGATGGCCCTGATTTTCCGGGGAACGATTCTGCCCGGCGGCAGCAAACCGCTGATGATCGAACTGCCGCAATACCGCCTGCCGGGATTGCGCGTCGCGCTGCTGCACACCTTCGACCGCGCGAAAATTTTCGTGAAACAGGCCGGGACCATCATCCTGGCCGTCTCGCTGATTTTGTGGGCGCTCGCGTATTATCCCAAATCCGCGCCGCCCGCCGCCGCCGTGACGATGAACGCCCAGGCCGCGCAGTTCAAACAAGCCGGCGACACCACCAAGGCCAATGAGTTGAGCGACGAGGCCGGCCGCCTGACCGCGCAACATTCGCTGCAAAATTCCTTTGCCGGCAGAATCGGCCACTTCATCGAACCGGCCATCGCGCCGCTCGGTTATGACTGGCAGATCGGCATCGGCATCTTCAGTTCGTTTGCCGCGCGCGAAGTCATTGTCTCGACGCTGGCGATTGTCTATGGCGTGGGCGATGACACGGCGGATCATAATCACAGTTCGCTCTACGAATCGCTGCGCCGGGCGAAGCGTTCCGACGGCACGCCGATTTTCAACACGGCGACCTGCGCGAGCCTGCTGATGTTTTACATCCTCGCCGCGCAATGTCTTTCCACCACGGCGGTCATGCGGCGCGAAACCGGCGGTTGGAAATGGCCGATTTTTCAGATCATCTACATGACCGGCCTGGCCTACGTTTGCGCGTTCATTGTTTATCAAACGCTGAAGCATCTCGGCTACGCGTGAACTTGCGCTTTACTTTGGCGCAAATTCCCGAAAGCTTTCGTCGGCATGAATCGGAAGAAAAATTTTCTCTTCGCGGCAATTAGCTTATTCCTCGCGCTGCCGGTCTGGAGCGCGGATGAAGCGGGCGGCTTTTTCTCCATCACCGACGAAAACGACGCCTGGTCGAATTTTTTCGGGCCGCATCAGGATCGCCATTATACGCACGGCACCAAGCTCACGCTCATGCTGCGCGAACATTCGCTGACCAACACCGTTGTTCCGCTCTGGGGAATTCATGACGCCGTCGCCAGCCGTGGATTCGTTCTCGGCCAAAATATGTTCACGCCGCAGAACATTCTCGACCCGAAACCGATTCCAACCGACCGGCCTTACGCGGGCTGGCTTTACACCGGACTTGTTTATCAAAGGCGCGGCGAATTTTTCACCCACTGCGCGGTCATGGAAAATTTTGAAGTCAACGTCGGCGTCGTCGGCCCGTGGTCGTTCGCGGGCGAAACGCAGCGGTTCATTCACCGCTGGCGGTTTCCCGAGGACATTCCCGCCGGCTGGGACAACCAGTTGAAAAACGAACCGGGTCTCGTTTTGAAATACGCGCGTCTGTGGCGCTGGTCGCCGACGACGGAAACGGCGAAGTATTTTGACGTGATTCCGCGCGCCGGTGCTGAAGTGGGAAATGTCACCGACTTCGCCACGGCCGGTGTCACAGCCCGGCTCGGCTTCAATCTTCCGCCGGATTTCGGAATGCAGATCATTGACTCGCCCGCGTCGGTGAACGGCGGATTGATGCCGTCGCCGCGATTTTCCATTTACACCTTTGCCGGCGTGGACGGACGCGCCGTGGCCCGCGACATCACGCTCGACGGAAATTCATTTCGCAACGGGCCGGGCGTGGACAAATACAATTTCGTGAACGATCTGAGCTGGGGTGTCGCCGCGCAGATTGGCCGTCACCTTGAAGTCAGTTACGCGCAGGTCACCCGCAGCAAGCAGTTTCACGGTCAGGTCAACAAGGACGTGTTCGGCTCAATTGAAGCCAAGTTCATGTGTTCATTTTAAGAGCCTGTCTGAAAAAGGAGCGCGGCTGGTCAAGGACGACACAGCCGCGCTCCGGGGTTTTCAGACCGGCTCTAAGCCGGTTGCACAGCAAACGGACCGTCACGCTCAAGGCATTGGCGGACGCCAATCCCAAACCCGATCCGGCCTGGCTCCAAATCGGGTGGAAAAATGTCTACCTACGGAAAAATGAAACGTGTGTTGAAACTGCCACAAGCTTGCATTGACATTGCTGTTGCACATCTTTAATTTTTGCACGCAAAGACCCCGCGCTTTGCCCCGAACGATTTGTTCGGGGATTTTTATTGCGAACCTCCGGCGCGGCGCTTGAAAAAATTATGGCAAATACGATTCTCGTTGGCGCCCAGTGGGGCGATGAAGGCAAAGGCAAAATCATTGACGTGCTCACCGAGTCGGCGGACATCGTTGTCCGTTATGCTGGCGGCAATAACGCTGGCCACACGGTTTTTCTCGGTGCGAAAAAATATGTCCTGCATCTGGTGCCGTCGGGGATTTTGCGGAAAAATAAATTGTGCGTCATCGGCAATGGCGTGGTCGTTGATCCGATCGGTTTGGTCGAAGAAATTATCGGCCTGCAAAAAATCGCCGTCAAAGTCACGCCCAAGAATTTCGTCTTGAGCGAAACGGCGCACGTCGTTTTCCCGTATCATCGCGAACTGGACGCGCAGCGCGAAGTCATCAAAGGCAAAAACAAAATCGGCACGACCAAGCGCGGCATCGGCCCGGCTTACGGCGACAAGGCCGCGCGCGTCGGTTTGCGCGTGAACGACCTGGTTGACCCGGTGCGGCTCGAAGAAAAACTTTCCGTTCGCATCAAGGAAAACAATATCGTCCTCAAATCGCTCGGCGCGAAAACGCTGTCGTTCAAAAAAGTTTTCGCGGAATACAACACCGCCGGAAAATTCCTCAAGCCGTTCGTTCAAAACACCGTTGTTCTATTACATCGCGCCATGCTCGATGACGCAGACATTTTGTTTGAAGGCGCGCAGGGGACGTTTCTCGACATTGACCACGGAACTTATCCGTTCGTCACCTCGTCGAACACGACGGCGGGCGGCGCTTGCACGGGTTCGGGCGTGCCGCCGCATCGCATGGATCGCGTCGTCGGCGTGATGAAGGCTTACACGACGCGCGTCGGCGAAGGGCCGTTGCCGACGGAGAATCAGGAGATTTCCGACCTGCTTCACGGCATGGGCCGCGAATTCGGCGCGACGACCGGCCGCGCGCGTCGCTGCGGCTGGTTTGATTCCGTCGCCACGCGCCACGCGACGATGGTCAACGGCATTGACGATCTTGCCATCACGAATCTCGACGGCCTCGACACGGTGGAGACGATCAAGGTCTGCGTCGCGTATCGTCACGGCAGGAAGCAATACGACTTCGTGCCGAACGACGCGCAGGTGCTCGCCGAATGCGAACCGGTCTATGTGGAATTTGAAGGCTGGCGCACGCCGACGGACAAGGCGCGCAAGTTCGCCGACCTGCCGCCGAAAGCGCGCGCGTATCTGAAGGCCATCGCGGAACTGACGAATGCGAAATTGTTCATCGCGTCCATCGGCCCGGCGCGCGAGCAGACGATTTTTGTTTAATTGAAAATGGCAATCGGTCGTTACAAAGTGGAATACGCCGAGACTGCGCTGGAAAATTTGCGCTCGCTCCCGAAACGCGAAGCCGACCAGATTCTCCGCAAAGTCCTGCGGCTGGAACACGGATTGCACGGCAACATCAAGCGGCTGCAAAACGCCGACGCCGGATTTCGGTTGCGCATGGGTGATTATCGGGTTTTATTTGACGTGATTGGTGATCGGATTGTGATCCAAAAAGTCGGCAACCGGAAAGACGTTTATGATTAGCGCGCCTCCACAAAAACCCGTTTTGAAACGGCAGCAGAAAACCGTGCTCAAACAAATCGGTTCGCTGCGCGAGCAGATGGAAGATTTGAACGACTACCTTGACCTGCTCGAAGCCCGCGCCCGCAACAAAGGCAAACCGACGTTCACCACCGACGAAGTTCGCAAACAAATCGGCCTCGCCTGATTTTTTTAACGCAAGAGCTGTCCGTAATTTCGCGGATTAACGTGCTATGTTGCCTCAAAAAATCAACGACCTAACAGATGGATTTATTCGCGTTTATAATTTAGAACACTCCATCAGTATCGAATTGAGGAAAGCTCACAATCGCGCGGCGACGTCACTTCAACAGAGCGGACTTGGTTATAACATTGATGGCCTTATTCTTTACATGGGGAAAAACTTAACTGCCTTTTTAGAAGCGAGAGCCCAATACTTATGGGAAAAGCTAAAGCAGATTGTGACTTCGACAAAAATCGAACATTACGCTGAATTAAGTGCCGATCTAAAATCCAAAATCGCAAATTATTACAATCCTGCCCGGCAAGCTGCTGAAAATTATTTAGAACAAATGCGACAGTCTTCAAAAGTGCCAACTGGTTATACTGTTGAAACTAAAGCGGCATTCAACAACATACTTTTAAAAATCAATGCGGAGATGGACTTGTTTTGCGAGGAATACGCCGCAAAAGAAAAAGAAGAAAATCAGACTGGAGCAGCAATTGATCAAAATGACGAATTCCAAGAAAAAGTTCCTTCGACATTTGAAGAAGGGCTGTTTTCTGGAATTTGGAAATCCCGATTTAGATGGGTGATAATTGGAGTGGTAATGTTGGCAATCGTGGCATTCGCTGTTTATACAGCCCAACCCGACGAGATTAAAATTAGAATTTTGAAATATCTGGGATTTTATAGTTCCCATTGAAATTAATCCGAGCGCAATTTTTTCATTTTTGAAATCAGCGCAATCCGCGTAATCTGCGTAATCTGCGAAAAACAAAATGAGTTCCGCCACTTCCCATTTGAGCGCCAAAGCGAAAGCGGTCTTGTCAAAACCAGCCGCGCGAGCGAGACTTGAAGCATGAAAGCGAATCTGCCGATTGAGGTTGACCCGGAAATCATGAGCGGCGCGCCGGTGTTTCGCGGGACGCGCGTGCCGGTGCAATCGTTGTTTGAATATCTGGAGGACGATTTGTCGCTGGATGAATTTCTGGATTGTTTTCCGACGGTGCGGCGCGAGGACGCGATTGCGGTGCTGGAACACAGCAAGGCTGAATTGTTGGTTCACGCGTGAAAATTCTTTTCGACGAATGTATGGCGACCACCCATCAGAATTTTGACGCCGCAACCGCGCCGATGCGATTGGCCGAAGCTGTCTCACCTTACAAGGCGGAAGTATGGCGGCATTTGACTCCGCGCGAGCGGCTGCGCCGCAGTTGGCAGATGCGCTCGCGTTTGCCGGATTTGAAGGCCGTGCATGATCGCAAACTTTTTCCAAAACCTTGACCGGAACAAAGTCGAGTATCTGCTCATCAGCGGCCAAGCCACGGTGCTTTATGGCGCAGCCACTTTTTCCGAAGACATTGACCTTTGGATAAATCCGACTGAAAAAAACTGCGGCCGTTTTCTTCTGGCATTGCGCGATTGTCAGGCGCGTTACTATAAACTGACACCGCCGCTTACGGTTGAACATCTTCAGCGCGGACACGGTTTTCATTTTACTCTGCCCGGTGGCGATGCAGGCGAAATATATTTGGACGTGATGGGCAATCCGCCGCGCACGGATTCGTTCGCCGATTCGTTGGCAACGGCACGCTGGATTGAAACCGAGTGGGGCAAAATTCACACCATCGGAATCAAATCTCTGGTCAAAATAAAAAAGACGCAGCGGCTCGAAGATTATCCCATTATCAGCAAACTTGCGCTCGCATGGTTTGATCAACCGGAATGCAATAAAACGGCTGGCGATTTTTTTTGGGCGTTGCAAAATATTTTTACGCTGCCGGAGCTGACGATTTTTTTTACGGAACATCCTGCAACTGCTGGCACCGCCTCCGAAAAGTTCAGTTGTGAAGTTGGAGAATTTGGCCGGCAAGTGCTTGCTGGCGATATTTCGGAATCCATCGAACGGCGCATGGGAGAATTGTTCCAAGCTCGAATCTCCGAATTGCAATTGGCTGACCGCCAGCATTGGCGTGATATTATTTGCGAATTAAAAGAGTTGCGCGCCGCAAATAAATTGATGCAAGAAGGTGAAGACGTTGCAGTATTCTCTGGAAAAACAAAATGAGTTCCGCCACTGCACATTTGAGCGCCGAAGCCCGCAGGTCATTGCCGCAGCACGTCGCCGTCATCATGGACGGCAATGGTCGCTGGGCGAAACAGCACGGCTTGCCGCGCGTCGAGGGACATCGCGTCGGCGCGGAATCGGCGCGGACGATCATCCGCACGGCGGGCGAACTGGGCATCAAGTATCTCACGCTCTACGCTTTTTCGGCGGAGAATTGGAACCGGCCCAAGGACGAAGTGGACGCGCTGATGAAATATCTCGTCCACTATCTCAAAAGCGAAACGCCGGAGTTGAACAAAAGCAACGTTCGCCTCGAAGTCATCGGCCAGATTTATCGCCTGCCGGAAAATGTGCAGGAACATCTGCGCAAATCCATCGCGACGCTTTCCAAGAACAACGGCCTGACGCTCGTCATGGCGTTGAGCTATGGCAGCCGGATTGAAATTGTCGAGGCCGTCCGCGCCATTTCTGAAAAAGTGAAGCAAGGAAAACTTGAAACAGCCGACATCAACGAGAAAGTCATTTCCGATCACTTGTGGACGCGCAGCATTCCCGATCCTGATTTGCTGATTCGCACGAGCGGCGAAATGCGCGTGAGTAATTTTCTTTTGTGGCAGATTTCCTACGCCGAACTGGTCATAACGCCGACGCTCTGGCCGGATTTCAGGAGGGCGCAATTTTTTGCCGGGCTGGAGGAATATGCACAGAGGCATCGCCGGTTTGGCGGAGTGTAGTTTTTGCAGGAGAAGAGCTGACGGCGCGAAACAGCATTTCAAATTGAGAATCATTGCGTCGTCTCCTGCAAACTGTTTATGTCAGATTCCCCGCGCTTGGAAAAGCTGTTCGACATTGTCCACGAAGACGCTGATTTGCTGGTCGTCCATAAACCCGCCGATCTCGTCTGTCATCCGACGAAAGGCGACGAATATTCCAGCCTCATCAGCCGCGCCCGGATTTATCTTGAAAGACAGTCCGCCTCTGCCAGCACGCAGCACGCATCACCGGTCACGACTCATTTGATCCACCGTCTCGACCGCGAAACTTCCGGCCTTGTTGTCATTGCTAAAAATCCCACGGCGGCGCGCGAACTTGGGAAAATTTTGGAAACCCGCGCCGTGCAAAAAGAATACCTCGCCATCGTCCACGGCCACGTTGCGGCAGAGCAGGGGACGTTTGATGCGCCGCTCGGCAAGGACGAGAACAGCCGCGTTGCCATCAAAGATTGCATCCGCCCAGACGGCGCACCGGCGCAGACCGAATTTTTCGTGGAGAAAAGATTTGAGCGCGTGAATTTGCCGGGCAGCGGGAACGCATTCTCCCTCTCCGCTGGGGAAGAGCGCCGGGGTGAGGTGGTTCGATCAACTGATTGTTCCTTCACCCTCCTCCGTCTTCGCCCCCTGACTGGCCGCAAACATCAGCTCCGCATTCATCTCGCGCATCTCGGCCATCCCATCGTCGGCGACAAACTTTACGGCGGCGACGAGGATTTATATCTCGCGCTCGTCGAAAACCGGCTCACGGATGACCAGCGCCGTCGGCTCATCCTTCCGCATCACGCGCTGCACGCCCGGCGGCTGCAATTCTGCTGGCGCGGCCATGGTTATAATTTCACCTGCCAGCCTGAATCGTCTTTTGTCCGTTTTCATTCAGGCGATTTGAATCCGAATGGCATTCAAGATCACTGAATGGCCGATTCGTGATAGGATTTGTGGGCGCGATATAACTTCAGCAGTTCCTGGTTTTTTTGAAGCAACGCCTGTTCGCCTGTTTCCGTCGCCAGCGCGGAGGCTTTTTCCGCCATCCAGATGGCATCCGGGAACCGTCCGTCCTCCGAGTAAATGACTGCCAGCGTGCTTAAGAAGGTTGCCGAGTGATAATGGGTCAGTTCACAGGCTTTTTCCGCCAGACGTGTCGCCTCGGGCAGATCCTTCAAGGTGGCATCGGGACAGGCGATCAGCAGAAAAACCAGGTTGCTTAGCAAAACGGGTGAGCGCGGCAGGGTTTTCAATGCGTGCCGGAAACGGGCGATGGCCCCGGCATAATCCCCCTGTTGATACAAAGTGTGGGCGGCTTGACACTCCGCATCGGTGAATTGAGGATCCGCCTCTGGTTCACGACTGGAAAGCAGGATTTGGAACAAGCTCGCAAAGTCGTCCGTCCAGAGCGGAATGTTCACATCGTTGGTCACCGGCGGCCGGCTGGCCAGCCGGATGGCCGGAGAATCAAGGACGTTGTCGTTGTGTGACAACAACACCCAGCTCGAATCCATCAGCCACGGTTTGTCCTTGGGCGGAAGATTTTCAATGGTGACCATGTGGTAGTTAAAGTGACGGGCCACGTTGGCGAGGACGGGTTGAAGATTGATGCGTTTGTTGGAAACATTCACCGCGATGACCGCGTTGGTTTTTATATGCCGCTGGTAAATGCCAAACGCCTCCTCGGTCAGCAGATGAACCGGCGGCGCGTCGCTGTTGAAGGCGTCCAGCACGAGCAGATCGAAATCTTGCGGCGGCTCCCGTTCCAGTGAAAGCCGGCCATCTCCCAGGGTGATCTCCACTTTTCCCTGACAGTTGGACAGGTAAGTGAAACGTGAGCTGGCAATCCGCACCACATCTTGGTTGATTTCATAGATGTGCATATAATCTCCCGCCTTGGGATAGGCGGCCAATGTTCCGGCACCGAGACCAATCACGCCAATGCGCCGGTCGCCGGCGGGAATCGCCTGCATCGTCAGTCCGATGCCGCTGTTTTCGCTGAAATATGTGGTCGGCCAGCGTGACCGGACCGGGTCGAGAAATTGCTGTCCGTGCAGGGTGCGCCCGTGAGAAAACTCAAGGTAATGCAGGTTGGAGGCGGCGCTGTCGTATCTGAAGACCGTCAGCACCCCGTAGAAATTGCGGGTTTTTTCAAGACGGTTGTTCGCGAATTTGTGTGCCTACAGCCAGAACGCCACGCCTAATGCCACCAGACACAGCGGACCGCCAGCCAGCACCAGTCGTCGGCTCCACCGGACCTTTTCGGCGCGTTTTTTTTGCCGCGGCTTTTCATCGCCGGTTTTCCACGCGCGGGCGAGTATAATCAGAAACAGCGCACCGCAAATCAGCAGTCCCCATTGCAGCTCGTAATAGTTGTTGAAGATCAAAGGTGCAATCACCGCTACAAAAATTCCGCCCAGCGCGCCGCCGGCTGCGATCATCAGGTAAAACCCGGTCAGATGGCGCGGGTCGGGCCGCAGCCGGTAAAGTTCACCGTGACAAACCATGCAGCAGATGAAAAGGCCGCCCGAATATACGAACAGTTGCAGATACAGAGATGCCGCTATCCCCTCGAACACCATCCAAGAAATGCCGCCGATGGCCAGAATGAGCGCCAGCCCAAATGGAAAACGCCCATACCAGCGCGGACTGTCGAAACAAATGATGAAACTCAACAAATACAGCGTCAACGGCAGAATCCAAAGAAATGGAATTACGGCCACTTCCTGGCACACCATGTTGGTCGTTGCCAGCAGCAGCGTTGACGCACAGGCCGGCAGCAGCAGCCATAAAATCCGGTTGACGAAGGATGGCGGGGAATCGGGAGTTGAAGTTTCCGTTTTTTGAATTTCAGATTTTTTTCCCGCGCCTTTTCCCGCCCGCCATAATTTCAACGCGCAAAAAATGCACCCGGCGGCATAAGCGGCCAGCGCCCATCCCCACAACCGCGCCGATTGTGTGCGCGTGAAATGCGTCTCGAAATAAACCGGAAAACTAAGCAGCGCCAGCACGGATCCGACGTTCGACAAGGCATAGAGCCGGAACGGGGAAACTCCGGGATGCGTCCGGCTGAACCAGTGCTGCAACAACGGGCTGGTCGCGGCCAGCACGAAATACGGCATGCCGATGCTCACCAGCAGCAAGCCCAGGATTCGCAGCGTTGGATCCGAGCCGTCGGACGGCTTCCACGAATCCGACGGTATGATCGGCAGCAGCGCCAGGGCTGCGGCCACCAGGACGAGATGTATTATGGCTTGGGTGCGCGGCTTAAACCAGCGGGCCAGAAAGTGGGCGTAGGCATAGCCTCCCAGCAGCAGCAGTTGGAAGAACAGCATGCACGTCGTCCATACGGAAGGCGCGCCGCCAAACCACGGCAGAATATATTTGGCAATCAGCGGCTGCACGAGGAACAACAGGAACGCCCCCGTGAAAATCGTCAAAGCATAAACAGGCATGAAGCGGAGTTTGTCGGCATTTAATTTGCAGAGCCAGTCAAAATTGCGGACGCGGCCAGTTGGAGGTGCCTGACACTGCTGCCTGCTTTTGACGTAGCGCAGGTTTGGAACCTGCCGTATCGCCGATTTGCAATCGGCAGCATGCCGATATGCCTTTCATCATTTGAGCCGGTCACAGCTTGCGGATTGCAAATCCGCCATACAGCCGACTACAAGTCGGCGCTACGGCGGCAGTGTCAAGTTGCGCCCGCCAATTGGAACCACTGCGTTTGTGAAATGGCCGGGCCTTAATGGGAAAGGATTTCCGACGGCTGGTTGGTGCTGGGTGGTTCAAGCTGGCCGGGACTGGCGGCTTCCCGACAAGGCTGATGCTGGCGATACAATTCCAGCAGTTCCTGGTTTTTTTGCAGCAGATCTTTTTCGCCGGATTTTTCAGCCAGATCGCAGGCTTTTTGCGCGGTCGCAATGGCATCGTCAAACCGCCCTGCTTCCGCGTAGGCCGCGCCCAAAGTCCCGACCACGATGGTTTCCCGGTAGTCGGTCAATTGACACGCGCGTTCGGCGCATTTGACAGCCTGTGCGCCGTCGCGCAATTCGGGGTGCTCGCTGGTCGCCAGTGTCCACGCGAGGTTGTTCAGGGCTTCGGGTTCGTCGGGGCAGTTTTGGACAGTTGCTTTCAGGTGCGTTTCCGCTTCCGCCATCCGTCCCAAATGCGGCAGGATGTTGACGAGTCCCAAGTGCGCATTGAAATCGTTCGGATTGTTTTCCAGCATCAGCGCATAGGCTTGCTCCGCCATCGTCCATTTGCCCTGCTGTCCGAGCAGCCGGCCCATCGCGTAATAAGCCTCCTTGACCATCGGTTGCGAAGTCATGGCATTCCGGTAATGCACCATTGCCTCGGCGATCCGGCCTTCGTGTTCCAAGCCGAGACCGGCGATGTATTCCGCCCGTGGATTTTCGCCCGTCACTTCAATCGTGTGCTTGGTGAGCGCATCCGTGTTTTTCCAGAATTGCAACTGGTGCCGCGTTTGCGCGAGGCTCGCGGCTAGGATCGCCGTGGTCAGCAGCGCCAGCAGCGTCTTGGCATAGGCCCGTGAACCACATTGTTCCCAGACCAGCCAGACGAGGCTGATGACCGGGCCGATCAGCGGAATATAAGTGTAGCGATCCGCCATGCCCTGGCTTCCGACCTGCACGAAGCCGATTACCGGCACCATCGTTCCGAGATACCAAAACCAGCCGACTGCCAGATAGGGCCGGCGAAACAGGTGTTTCACGCACAGCACCGAGATTCCGGCCAGCGCCAGCGTGCCTGCGGCGATTTCCCAGCCCGGCCAAAGTGCCAGATAAAAATGGTTGTCGTAAGGAAACGCATAAAACATCGCCAGATTCGCCGGCCACAGCGACCAGCCCAGGTAGCGCAGGTAGCTTACGATGATGTTTTCCAGCCGGATGCCAAGGCCAAGTTCCGACAACGACGGCGTGGCTTCCGAATGTTGCTGCACCAGAAAAGTGACCACGCAAAAAACCGCCGTCAGCGCAAAGAATGGCAGTTTTTCTGTTAAAAGCTGAAGGTTGAAGGTTGAAAGTTGAAGCTTTGGAATTGAACAACCTGCATCTTTTAACCGGCAACTTTCAACTCGATTGAGCGGCCACACATCCAGCAGCAGCAGCAAAAACGGCAGCGTCACCGCCATCGCCTTGCTCATCAGCGCCAGCGCAAATGAAACCAGCGCCAGCCAGTAATGAACTTTGGACTTTGGACTTTGGACTTTGGACTCATTCGCGAATCGGGCGTAAAACCAAAATGTCAGCAGCACAAAAAATCCGCACAGCACGTCCTT
>DATCBW010000098.1:0-15632 GCA_036511615.1 Verrucomicrobiia bacterium
CGAACGGCTCACCAGCTTTGAATGGCCGGGCAATGTCCGCCAGTTGCAGAACGAGATCCAGCGCGCCGTGCTGCTCTCCGAAGGCCCGGAAGTCAACGTCACCGATCTTTCCATCAGCGACGTCAAGTTCGTTCCGACCGAGGGGCATGACACCGCCTTCACACTGCTCGAAGGCGTCGAGCGCAACGCCATCATCCAGATGCTCAAGGAAACGAACGGCAACAAACTCGAAACCGCCAAACGCCTCGGCATCGGCCGACAGACGCTCTACAACAAGATCAAAGCCTACGGCATTGAGACTTGAGGTTTTTCGGGGGGGCTTGGATTCAACGCTCATTTCAAAAAATCAAGTTGAACAAAACTTGTTTCAAAAATTCTGTCTAACAAAAAATGAGCGATTGTGCCTCCCATGACCACAACACTATCGGCGATTTTCTTGCTGAACAGGCTAGGCTACCGCGCGATGACGCTCCCATATTCTACAATGACCTTGCGAGTAAATTCGGCCTGCCACCTGTGGACAAGTTCTGGGCAACTCACCCACTTTGTCAAATATTTGATTCCATTGACCGTGAAGGTGCCACAAATAATCGTCCATTCCGCACTGCATTAGTCATCAGCCGCGAGCGTGGCATTCCAGGCCAAGGTTTTTTTAACACGCTTCAGGAACTCCGAGGCACCAAATATGTGTTAAAAGACGAATTTGAGCAGCGACGTATTTGGCAGAAAGAGTTCGATCACGTCATCGCCTATTACCAGTTAAGCCAAAATGCTTAACCTTGTGCCAAACCCGGAGTCGTTTGGTGGTGCTATGCCCGAATCAAGTTTAGATCAATCACTATGAACAATCATACTGACGTAATTGGTAATTTTATCCGTTCTCCGTTACGATCTGGCACTTTGGCATTCGGACTCGCAATTTTCTGCACGGGGTGCTTGTCTACAAAATCCTACGTTGATCCGACGTTCCATGACGCTAATTATTTGAGCATCAGGACGCCCGCAAGTCCTCGTCCGGTTGTCGTCGTTGCAATGTTTCAGGTTAACGGCAAGCCAAAAAAAGAATTGAATTCAATCGTTTTTAGGAAGGTCACAAAAATTCTGGCGGCGACTCGTGTTTTCATACAAGCATCGAATGCTCAAACAAATCAGGCCGCTCGTTTGGAAATCACCGTCAACAATATTACGGATATTGGCAGTGCTGAAGGTAAGGGATTCGGCACAGGATTTACCTTGGGTTTAGCTGGCTCTGAAGTAGTTGACCGCTATGAAATGACTGCCATTTACACACCATCAGGAGGCTTACCTATCAAGAAGATCTACAAACACGCAATTTTCAGCACCATTGGCGCTCATTCGGCACCCAAAGGCATGGAACCTGTTTCAATTTCGGATGCGTTTGATCAAGTTGTCGAAGATATGTTGCTGAACTTTTTGAGAGATTTGCAGGAAAGTGGCAGTCTTTAGATATTGCTAACCAGATGGGTTTCAAATTCCCTGATCCCACCGTTACAAGCAGAGAAGAAAACTTCAGCACCCATTTTTTCAAATTCTTCGGACGGATGGCTTGACAATAAACGCTCCAAAATCGGAAAATGTTAATATGAGGTTAGTCGTCGTTTCAAATCGTTTGCCGTTCACCGTGTCTTTTCACGAAGGCCAGCCGCAGTTCAAGCCCAGCGCCGGCGGACTGACCACCGGGCTGTGGAGCTATCTCGACCGCAAGGCGCTGGATGGCGCGGAAAGCCTGGATCATTTGTGGATGGGCTGGCCCGGTGCGAGCGTTCCGCCGGAACACGAGGCGGCGGTGCGGTCGTATGGCGAACGGCAGTTCAAGTCCAGCCCGGTTTTTTTGCCGGAAGAAAGCATGGACCGGTTTTACCTCGGGTTTTGCAACAAGACCATTTGGCCGCTGTTCCATTATTTCCCGATGCTCACGCATTATGAGGAGGAGAACTGGCAGGAATACCGGAACATCAACCGCGTCTTCGGCGAGGCGGTGGTCAATGCGCTGTGCCCGGACGACGTGCTGTGGATTCACGATTATCATTTGATGCTGCTGCCGAAACTGGTGCGCGAAAAATTTCCGGACATGCCCATCGGTTTTTTTCTGCACATCCCGTTTCCATCATGGGAAGTTTTCCGGATGCTGCCGCGGCCGTGGCGTGAGGAAATCCTCGAAGGCCTGCTCGGTTCCAGTCTGATCGGATTTCATACACATGATTACTCGCGGGATTTTCTGACGTCGGTGCTGCGCACGTCCGGTTTTGAACATCAGCTTGGCAGCCTGACGTTGCGCGACCGCGTGGTGGAGGTGGATACATTCCCGATGGGTGTGGAATTCGACCGTTTTGAACAGGCTGCAATGTCGAAGGAAACCGGACTGCACGTCGAGGAGCTGCGCCAGAAGTGCGTCGGTCAAAAAGTGATTTTTTCCGTGGACCGGCTGGACTACACGAAGGGCCTCATCAATCGTTTACGCGGCTACGAAACATTTTTGAAACTCAACCCGCAATGGCATGGCAAGGTGGTGTTCATCATTTCCGTCGCACCGTCGCGGATTGGCGTGGACAGTTATCAGGCGATGAAGTCGGAACTGGAGCAGACGGTCGGCCGCATCGTCGGTGATTACGGAAACGTCCATTGGACGCCGCTAGTCTATCAGTTCCGCAATCTGACGTTCGAGGAAATCGTGCCGCTCTACCGCCTCTGCGACGTGGCGCTGATCACGCCGTTGCGCGACGGCATGAACCTCGTGGCAAAGGAATTCATCGCTTCGCGGCCCGACCAGACCGGCGTTTTGATCTTGAGCGAAATGGCCGGCGCGGCCAAGGAAATGGGCGAGGCGCTCATCATCAACCCGTTTCACCGCGAAGATTTTGCCAAGGCTCTGGAACAGGCGTTGACGATGCCGGTTGAGGAGCAAATCCGCCGCAACCAGCTGTTGCAGGAACGGCTGCGCCGCTACAACGTCGTCCGCTGGGCCGATGATTTTGTGCAAGCCCTCGTGTCCACGCAGAAAACCGAGGCGGCGCGCCAGGCGCGGCTGCTCACCGGCAAGGCCAGCACCGGCATGATGCAGCAATACCGCGCCGCCACCCGGCGCGCGCTCTTGCTCGACTACGACGGCACGCTCGTTCCATTTTCATCAGAGCCGAAACTGGCGCGGCCCGATGCGGAACTGGTGGAACTGCTCACCACGCTCGGCTCCGATCCGGCCAATCATGTGACCATCATCAGCGGCCGGCCCCGTCGCACGCTGGAAGAATGGGTGGGCAAGCTGCCCATTTCGCTGATTGCCGAACACGGCGTGTGGCTGCGAAACAAGGGCGAAGACTGGCGGATGTTGAAGCCCATGACGGCGGACTGGAAGGAACGCGTGCGGCCAATCCTGCAACTGTATGTGGACCGCCTGCCCGGTGCGCTGCTGGAGGAAAAGGAATTTTCACTCGCCTGGCATTTTCGCCGCGCCGACCCGGAACAGGCTTCGCTGCGCGCCAAGGAACTGCTGGACGATCTGACCGGCTACACGCGTAACATTGACGTGCAGGTGTTCGAGGGCAACAAGGTCATCGAGATCCGCAATTCCGGCGTCAACAAGGGAACCGCCGGACTGGAATGGCTGAAGCAATACACGCCCGACTTCATTCTCGGCATCGGCGACGACTGGACGGACGAGGATTTGTTCCGCGCCCTGCCGCCGACGGCCTTTTCCGTGCGCGTGGGTCTGGCCACCACGGCGGCGCGCTACTATTTGAGCGGTCCGGCGACCGTGCGGCGGATGCTGCGCGAAATAAGCGAAGGTCCGCGCGACAAACCCAACGTCGCCGGCTGAAGTGGTGTTGTTTCTGTGCGCTGCCGCCGCCTTGAGCAGATCATTTAACGCCGTTGGCATTTTTAGACAGACCAATTTTCAGAATTCAATTCGCGCCGCCAGTTCGAGTTTCAAATTTTGTTAATTCTGTAAATTCTGTCCGCAATGCAATTATTCAGGAATTACTTCAACCCAAGTCTTTTCATCATCTTGCAACCGGTTTTGAATCCCGTCGTCGAAGGTCACAAATTTGCGACCGTGACGGTGCGCAATTAAAAGCAGGTTTGTGTCTGTCACTTGTGCGTGACTCGTGACTCTTTGCCAGGCCGGCAATTCTTTCTGGAACGCGCCATCTTCACAAAAGTTGTGTTCCGGATGATTTGTAAAGCTCTCCAGTTTTTCAAAGGCGTCGGTTACCCCGATTTGACAATGCACAACTTTCGGATTCAAGGAAAGGCGAACGAAGCCGCTCTGGATCACGTTACAGGTGGCAAAAGATTCATTGGCAAGTCGGCCAAACCAAGCATGAGCGCGAATGTGATGCTCGTGGTCATCCCACGCGAGCGCGATCAGGACGTTGACATCCAGCAGATACACGCTTCATTCCTCGGCCAAGGCGTTCGCAACATCTTCGGAAGAAAATTTTTTGCCCGTGTGATGCACCAAAATGCCGTTCTTGCGGTAAGCCTTGGGCGTCATCGGGGAAAGCTTCGCCTTGGGTTCGCCATTTTGCGTGATGGTGAACTCTTCGCCGCCCGCGACCTGCCGGAGCAAATCCGCGAGCGTGGCCTGCGCTTTTTCCAATGCGACCGTTTGCATAATCCCGTAAAACTTTAACCCGACTTCCCACGCAAGGCCAATACTTTTGCGAGGCCGATTTGCGGGCGCGCACGGCACGCGTAACGGCAAAGAAAACGAGCGCGCCGTCGCCTGGAGCAGATCATTTAACGCCGTTGGCATTTTTAGACAGACCAATTTTCAGAATTTAATTTGCGCCGCCAGTTCGAGTTTCGAAAAACAGGCCAAGCCAGAAGAAAAAAAACGCTTTGAAGAATACTACTTGTTCCGATTCTTTTTCTTCGGATTTTGACGTTGCGGCGCTTGTTGCATTTGTTGGCGCTTTTCCCCTAACTCTTCCTCTTGTTTTTCCCTCGATTGGACAAAAACATAAACAAGACTGACAAGCGTTCCGCTTCCGATTGCGCCTCCAAACCAATCATGCCCATTCAGCGCCGCATAGGTCGCCAAGGAAAGCCCTCCCAATCCAACAATTAGTCCAAAAACCTGTCCGCGAAACGCCTGATTCTTTTGGCTGAAGATAACTGTTTTCTCGATTTCAATCCGATGGGCGGTTTGCGCCTCGGCCAGCTTCATTATGCGGTCTGCGCCATTCGGAATTATCTGGTTGTAAACCGCCAGTTCGGAAGGCTCTGGCAGTGGAGCACTACGGACGGAACGAATATGAGTTGTCTTCTCTATGACCAAACCGGCCAAAAGTTCTTTTTTGTCCTCGGGGATTTTATTTAGTGCTTCAGGAGCAACCTCGCGAACGACATCCACAACGGTCTTGGGTTGTTCGTTCGGAACGGATGGGAGCGAAGCAGCAGATTCGGGATTTGAATTCTCACTTATTTGCGAGCGATAGGTTCAAACTCCTTTTCTGCTTTTTTTAAGGCATCGCGCATATCTTGCCCAACCATCTGCCAGTCTTGAGCAATCGCAAGCTGGTCGGGGTCATCAGACGCATTGTAATCGTAAAGATGCCCACGGAGGTTGACAACGCTTCCCATGCCCGTCAGGAAAGACGACGAAGCACTCAAAAAATCTGTTTTGAAACGATTATTCATAATGCTCCTCAAAAGTTAATTCGGCACACATCAATTTAAGTATCGGCAGATTTTATAGATTTCTAAAATCTGTCAATACTAAATAATAGCATCGTATTCCACCAAAGCAACAACACTCCGTCATGAAAGCTGTTCCCGCCAGCGCGCCAGTTGCTTCGCGACTTCCTTGGTTCCCGGTGCGCCGGTCAGGTTTCGTTTCGTCATCGCGGTTTTTAGATTGAACACGCCCAGCGCGTCGCGCCCGAATGTCGGGTTCACACCTTGCAGTTCCGCGAGCGTGAGTTGGTTCAGCGGCTTGCCGGTTTTTTCCGCCAGCGCCACGACCGCGCCGACGACGTGATGCGCCTGACGAAATGGCATTCCCTTTTTCACCAAATAATCCGCGAGGTCGGTCGCCAGCAATGCCGGGTCGCTCGCGGCGGCGGCACAGGCGGCGCGATTGATTTTCACATTGCGCAACATCGCGGAAAAAATCCGCGTCGAGGCGCGCACGGTGTCGGCGGTGTCGAAGAGGCGTTCCTTGTCCTCCTGCAGATCGCGGTTGTAGGTCATCGGCAATCCTTTCAGCAGCGTGAGCAGCGACATCAGGTTGCCGAAGACGCGGCCGGTCTTGCCGCGCGTGAGTTCGGCGATGTCGGGATTTTTTTTCTGCGGCATGAGCGACGAGCCGGTGGTGTAGGCGTCGGCGATCTTGATGAAATTAAATTCCGCGCCCGCCCAGAGAATCACGTCCTCCGCGAGCCGCGACAGATGCACGGCGAGCAGCGCGCCGGCGGCGCAGAATTCGACGGCGAAATCGCGGTCGCTCACGGCGTCCATGGAATTTTGCGTCAATTGAACTTTCCCATTCGCGTCAACGAAATTGAGCAGCTTCGCGACGAGTTCGCGTTTCAGCGGCAGCGTCGAACCGGCAATCGCGCCGCTGCCGAGCGGGCAGACGTTCACGCGCGAGTGACAGTCCCAGAGGCGCTCGCAATCGCGTTCGAGCATCTCGACGTAGGCGAGCAGATGGTGCGCGAGATAGACGGGCTGCGCGCGTTGCAGATGCGTGTAGCCGGGGATAAGCACGTCGGAATTTTTTTCGCCGAGCGAGACGAGGGCGCGCTGCAAGCTGGCGATCTCGCCGAGCAACAAAGTGATTTCGTCGCGCAGCCACATCCGTATGTCGAGCGCGACTTGATCATTGCGTGAGCGGGCGGTGTGCAATTTCGCGCCGGCGGGAACGCGTTTCGTCAGTTCGGCCTCGATGTTCATGTGGACGTCTTCGAGCGCGGGCTTCCACTTGAACTTGCCGGCTTTGATTTCTTTTCCAATTTGATCAAGGCCGCGCACGATGGCGTGCAATTCATTTTGCTTCAGCACGCCGATCTGCTTGAGCATCGTCGCGTGGGCGAGGGAGCCGAGAATGTCCTGCCGCCAGAGCCGCCAGTCGAAGGATATGGATTCGGTGAATTGGGCGACCTCGGCGGCGGGACCGCCGGAAAAGCGTCCACTGCGGGAAACGGGAGATTTTTTGTTCATGCTCACGGTCAGGTTTTAACGCAAAGCCGCCAAGCCGCCAAGCTGCAAAGAGTGTTTTGCTTTGCGCCCGCGTCCGTGCGCCCGGTCGTTAAAACCAGAAAAACCACATTGCCGAACCGTCCGGGATGTGAAATGTTTGACGAAACCATGAGCGAATTCAAATTTGCTTGTCCCGTGTGCGGCCAGCACATGATGTGCGATTCGTCTCAAGGCGGCTCGGTGATGGATTGTCCGACGTGCTTCCAGAAAATCACCGCGCCGCAGGCGCCCGCGTCGGACGACCAGAAATTCATCCTGACAGGCACGCAGGTAACGGAGAAACGTATCGCGACGCGGGGCTTGGCGACCGCTCCAGGAAAAAGGGATTCGGACAAAAGTGTGTGGAAGGTCGCGGTTGTGGTTGCGGTCCTGGCTCTGGTTGGGGCGGCGGCGTTCGCCTTACGGGGGAAATTATTCACCTTCGGATCAGCCTGGCAGGCGGATGACATCGGGGAAGTTGGCGCGACCGGATCGTTCAGCCACGCCGGCGGCGTGTTCACCGTGAACGGTTCAGGCGCGGACACCTGGCGGCGGGCGGACGGATTTTTCTTCATTCACCAACCACTGGACGGGGACGGCGCACTCGCAGCCCATATGTTGAACCTCAAGAACACCGATTTGTGGGCCAAGGCCGGGGTGATGATCCGGGAAACCACGGCGGCCGGTTCGATGTTCGCCGAAATCGCCATCCGGCCGGATGGTCAAGCGCAGTTCATCTGGCGCAACGCCACGGGAGGCGAAGCGGCCGGGTCGCAACTGGCGGGCGGCATCGGTCATCCCAAATGGATAAAAATCGTGCGCAGCGGCAACCGCTTCAGTGCGTTTTACCGTGTTAATGCGATTGACGACTGGCTGCCCATCGGTGGGACGCAAACGATCAACATGAGTTCAGAAACCAAAGCCGGCCTCGTCGTGTGCGCGCACAAAGCCGGCACGCTTTGCGAGGCCCAATTCGACCAGGTGACTTTGCAGCCCGCCAAAAATGACGGCCAGCAGTGAAGGCTTTGCTTCCCGCATGATCGTCGAGCTTGTCAACACCGGCAGCGAACTGATGCTGGGCCGCGTGCTGAACACGCATCAGCAGTGGCTTTGCCGCCGCCTCGCCGACCTTGGCCATGTCGTCACCCGGCAGGTGGCCGTCGCGGATTCGGGAACTGAAATCCAGCAGGCCGTCCGCGAGGCGCTGGGCCGCGCCGACCTCATCATCACCACCGGCGGTCTCGGCCCGACTTCCGACGACCTCACGCGCGAACTGGTCGCGGACTTGCTCGGCAAAAAGCTGATTGAAAACCAGGCCGTGCTGGCGCACATCGAAAAAAGATTTGCGAGGCTCAAACGTCCGCGCCCGGCAAAAACCAGCGTGGAGACGTTTGTTCCCGAAGGCGCGCTGGTTTTTTTGAATCAATTTGGCACCGCACCGGGGCTGGCCGTTGAAGTCGGCGAAGATGGAAGATGGAAGATGGAGAATGGCGAAAAATCACCGCCTCCATCCGTCATTCTCCATCCTCCATCCTCGTCCCGGAAAAAATGGCTGGTCATGCTGCCCGGCCCACCGCGCGAACTGCGGCCAATGTTTGACGATTCGGTCGTGCCGCTGCTGAAAAGGGAATTTGCGGATGAAATTTTTGTCTGCCGCACGTTGCGGACAACGGGCATCGGCGAATCGCGCGTGCAGGAAATGGTCGCAGCCGGGCTGCAACCGTCGGTGTCACGCGGACTGGCGGTCGGCTATTGTGCGCGTCCCGGCGCGGTGGACGTGCGGTTGTCCGCCGCCGGCAAGGGTGCGGAGAAAATCGTCCGCGCCGGCGAGGCGGTCGTCCAAAAAATTCTCGGCACGAACATTTTTGGTTTCGACGATGACGAAATCGAAAATGTCGTGGTGCGCCTGCTGACGGAACAAAAGAAAACTTTGGCGCTGGCGGAATCCTGCACGGGCGGCAACATCGCGCATCGCGTGACGAATGTGCCGGGTGCGTCGGTGGTTTTTCTCGGCGGCGTGGTGAGCTATGCAAACAGCGCGAAGGTAAAAATTACCGGCGTCCGCGCGGAAACCTTGCGGCAGCACGGCGCGGTGAGCGAAGCGGCGGCGCGGGAAATGGCCGTCGGCGCACGGGAAAAATTTGGGGCGGATTTTGCCATCGCGGTCGCGGGCATCGCCGGGCCGGGCGGCGGAACAAAAGATAAACCGGTGGGAACAGTGTTTGTCGCGCTCGCATCTGCGTCCGGCGTGGACGTAAAAAAAATGCTGAATCCGTGGGACCGCGCGACATTCAAAGAAGTGACGGCGACGCAGGCTTTGGCACAGTTGCGGACGCGGATGATTTCTGCTTGAGAACCGGGAATAATTAGCTAGTGTTGCCATTCATGTCTGACGATACCGATCCCGTTCCGCCGGTTCCCGCGCCGAAGCGTCGTGGCACGCTGCTGGTCGTGGACGACGAGGAAGGGCCGCGGATGTCGCTACGGGTGATCTTCAAGGATCAATACGATTTGTTGATGGCCGAGGACGGCCCGACGGCGATTGAACTGGCGCAGAAACATAACATTGACGTGGCGATCCTGGACATCCGCATGGCCGGCATGTCGGGCATCGAAGTGCTGGAGCGGCTGCGGTTCGTGCAGCCGGAGATCGAGGCGATCATGATCACGGCGTTTGAGACGACGGACACGATCCGCCAGGCGCTGCGGCTGCGCGCGTGCGATTATCTCAACAAGCCGTTCGATCTCGCCACGATCCGCACCGCCGTGAACGGCGCGATGCAACGCCGGATGCTCGAAAGCGAAATTCACACGAGCGCGGAAAAAGTCAACGAACTGTTGAGCGAACTGCAAAACCAGAAGGTGGAGGAGCAGATCGCCAAGACGCGCGGCGACATTTACGCGAGCATAATTCACGACATCAACGGCCCGCTCACGGTCGTTTCCGGCTTCATCCAGTTGATGAACAAAAAGCTGAACCACGTCTCGCATCTTGCGGTGGAAGACCTGGAATTCATCAAGGAACGGCTGCGCATCGTCGAGCGGCAGGTCGGAAACTGCATCGAGATTTCGCGGCGCTACCTCGGCTTTCTCCGGCAGCAGGGCAACGAGGCCGCGCCGGTGGGCGTGCATCAGTTGATGGACGATTTGGAACAGCTCGTGCGCGTGCATCCGACCGTCCAAGAAAATGAATTCCGCGTGACGCCGCCCGCCGGGGACATCGCCGTGAAGATCAACGGCACGGACGTGATCCAGATTCTGCTGAACCTCGCGGTCAATGCGTTCCAGTGCGTGTCGCAGCCGCACCGCGTCGAGGTGGGCGGGGAAATTTTGCGGACGCCGCTCAACCTCGCGGAATTCAAGGACGGCCCGAACGACCGTTTTCTCAACGTGGAGAGCATGAACAACACCGCGCCGCTGGTGAAATTCTGGGTGCGCGACAACGGCCCCGGCATTCCGGCGGAAGTGCTGCCGAAAATTTTCCAGGCTTACTTCACCACCAAAGGGCCGCGCAAAGGCACCGGCTTGGGACTCAGCATCGTCCAGCGCCACATCAAGGGAGGCAACGGCGCGCTGCATGTGAATACCAAGCCCGGCGAAGGCACGACGTTCACGGTTTATCTTCCGGGCGCGGAACTTGCGAAATAGTGTCCGGTTTCAGTGGACGCTGATGGAGTAGCCGGACGTTCCCAAATCACGCCAGCACCAGATGGCAAGAACGCCGCCAACGATGGTGAGGTCCGCCGTCACCGCCAGCGGCGTCCAGGCCGCGCGTTCATATTTGCCCAGGCCGTCGTCATACACCGGCAATTGATAGGAAACCGTCCACTGGCCGGCGGAAAAAACCGTGAAATTCTGGCCGTTCGTCTTCGTGACCTCGCAAAACTGTTCCGGGAAATTCGTCGGCGTGGAAAAAAACACCGGGACGGACGTCAAGCCGCATGACGAATTGACGTTCACGAAATGTGGATGGTTCGCTTGTTGCAACAGCTTTTGATTCTGAAACAAAAAAAACGCTCGCGCGCGGGTTTTGTTATGACGCTCCGAATGTTCGTCATACACCACGAGCAGATCATTCCGACGCCCGTCGCGGAACAGGCGGAGGTTTGGGTCGTCCGCCGGCTCGTTCCAAGCGTCCAGTTGCGAATCAGTCCACAGCTTGTGCGTCACGCAGCCGCCCGCCAGCAGCGGCAGCAACAGCACGGCATTCCACCAGCATCGCATGGCAAAATCCTGCGGCGGCCAAATTTTTTTGCAAGCCCAATCGGCGTTCTGAATTGGGGAAATCCATCACTGCATAATGATTCGGAAATTTATTTGCTATGCTGCCGGCGGCAGCCGCAAAATCGCGTCGGCTGGAGTTATTTCTTCGCTCGCCTTTTCAAGAAGCGCATTCGGGAGCGACTTGGCGGCTTTTGCGCCCAACTGTTTTAACTTTTCTGTCTGGCTGACGAGATTTCCTGATCCGGTGTGAAGTTTGGTTGAAGCATCTTCCCAGGCTTTGCGTGCCTTGCCGAGTGAATCGCCCACAGCTTGCAAGTCTTCCATGAAGCCGACGAACTTGTCGTAAAGCTTGCCGCCACGGTCGGCGATTTCGAGGACGTTTTTTTGCTGGTCGGCCAGCCGCCAGACGTGTGCAACGGTGCGGAGGGTGGCAAGCAAAGTCGAGTTGGTGATGAGCACGACGTTGTGATCCAGTGCCTCGGCAAATAATTCCGGCTCGCGCGCGATGGCCACAAAAAACGCCGCCTCAATCGGCACATACATCAGCACGAAATCCGGCGTGTTGATGCCGCGGATGTCCTGATACCGCTTCGCACCGAGGTCGCGAAAATGTTTGCGCAACGCCTCGACGTGCCGGTCAAGTCCGGCGAACTTGGCTGGGTCGTCTATTGCGTTCACAGATTCTTCGTAAGCCCGCAGCGAAACTTTGGAGTCAATCACCAGATTGCGTTTATCCGGCAAATCCACGATCACGTCGAGAAACCGCTGGTCGCCTTCCACATCTTTCGCGCCGCGCTGGCGACGATAGTGCATTTCTCGCTGCAAGCCGGACTTTTCCAAAATCTGGTCAAGCATATTTTCACCCCAGTTTCCCAAAACCTTCACGTCGCCCTTGAGCGCCTTGGACAGATTCGCCGCCTCCGCGCCGATGCGGCTGACCTGTTCTTTGAGCAGTGCGCTGTTGGTGGTCGTCGCGTCGTGGGTTTTGTCGAGGCTGGTTTTGAACTCGCCGAGTTTCTCCTTCAGCGGCTTGAGCAAGTTTTCCAGACTTTCAGCGGATTGCCGGTTGAAACTACTCGTGTTGTCCGCGATCAGCTTGGTTGAAACCGTTTCAAACTCCTTGCGAAATTTTTCCTGGATGGTTTCGAGTTGCTGACGTTCCGTCGCCAATCGCTCGTTCAGCGATTTCAATTCCGCGCCCAGCTCGCCGTTGCGCTGGTTGAGCGCCAGCAACTGTTCTTGCAACGTGCGCTGTTTCTCGACGTGTTGCTTGGCCTGCTGGCGAAGCTCATCTATCAATCCAGAATCCGCAGGCACAACGGTTGCGCGTCCGCGCCCGAGCAGCCAGCCGATGAGCAGGCCAAGTCCGCCAGCGATGATTGCGGTAATTAAAATGACGATTCCAAGTGGCATCAGCGTAGTTTGGTAAAAAGTTTTTTCTCGTGGTCGGCCACGAGCGTCCGCCTGCCTTTGGAAATAATCTTGTGTCCCTCGGCGTGCAGACGTTTGGTGATTTGTTCAACGCCGCCGGGAAATTTCGGATTAACCTCGCCGCCGGTTTTCAGCGTGCGCCAGAACGGAGTGAAACGCTTTTTGCCTTCGGCCTCGTCCTCGGCGGCGGCGTGCGCGGCAATCCACGAAAAAATTCCCGTCGTCATCGGGCATGCAAAATCCGCCTTGTGCTTTTTGGCGAGCGCGGCGCGCAAGTCGTTTGTCGTGACCACGCGACCGCGCGACACCTGCCGCATCAGGGCGTCCACTTCGCGTGGCGCGGGAATGACCATCACGCCTTCGCCCCAGCGACGGCTCATCTTGCCGGCCACTTTGCCGACTCTGGGCAGACCTTTGTCATCCGCCAGTTTCTCGCGCCATGACTTTTTCGCTTTCATAATTCAAATTTAGTGAAGAAATTCAATTAGACCAGAGGCGATTCCAGCCAAACCAGTTACGCAGAGAAGAGAAATGCAAAACAAAAATAGAGAAGAATTATATTTCCGCCTAATCGCAAAACCGAATCTGGAAAATTCACCGCTTAAAATACTGTCTGCGACCAATAGCCAACATAAAACTCCCAAACAAATAAAAAATGAGGCGGTAGGCCATTTAGCATGAACGCCATAATAAATTTGTAGATAAAAGCCAAATATGAAAACAATAAAAATTGCTGTCAAAATTGCATTGATCGCCAGCTTTAAGAATCGGATCATTTTTTTTGGTTAAAAGTGCGCGATAACTTCAATTTCCACGCCCGCGCCTTTTGGCAGCGCGGCAACCTGAATCGTCGAACGCGCCGGAAAATTTTCCGTGAAGTATTTGGCGTAGATTTCGTTCATGCCGGCGAAGTTCGCAAGGTCGGTGAGAAAGACCGTGCTTTTCACGACGTTGGCAAAGGTGAGTTTCTGGTCATCGAGAATCGCCTTCACGTTTTCCAGCACGCGCTCCGTTTGTGCCCTGACGTCGCCGGAAATCAAATTGCCGGTGGCTGGATCAATCGGAATTTGGCCGGTGCAGAAGAGCAGGTCGCCCACGCAGACGGCGTGATTGTAAGGACCGACGGCGGCGGGTGATTTCGCAGGTTTGATGATGGTTTTGGTGGCCATGAGATTTTTGTCTGGTTAAAAATTGCGAAAGAAGTTTGTCCCTTTCGACCGCCAGCGTCAAGGTGCAGTGGTTTCTAGCGTTGTCCTAAATTTCCCCGGAGTGCGGGCTTCAGCCCGCTTCAACGCCGTCATCACTTCGACTGCTGAAGCGGCATAAATGCCGCGCTCCGCATTGGGACATATCCTGTTTCCCCAAGGCGGAAGACATTTAGTCGTCCGTCGTTTTTTCTCCCGCCGGCCGCTCGTTGCGCTTACGCTGTCGTCGTGGCAATCATCGGCAAACGCAACCAGCTCGCCATCGTGCGCGCCTCGCAGCCCGGTCTCTACCTCGACGGCGGCGAGCTGGGCGAAATCCTTTTGCCCGGCCGTTACATCCCGGCGGACCTCGCGCCGAAGCAGAAACTGGACGTGTTCGTCTATCGCGATTCCGAGGACCGCCTGGTCGCCACCACGGAAAAGCCGCACGCGATGGTCGGCGAATTTGGCTGCATGAAGGTCATCAATGTCAACCCGCAGATCGGCGCGTTCCTGGACTGGGGGCTGGCGAAGGATTTGCTGGTGCCGTTCCGCGAGCAGGAATTTCCCCTGCGCGTCGGCGACTGGGTGGTCGTCTATGTCGGCCTCGACGCGCGGACCAACCGCATCATCGCCAGCACTCGCTTGAACCGGCATCTGAACCGCGACGCACCCGCATATCGCGACGGCCAGCCGGTGAACCTGCTCATTGCCGCGAAAACGCCGCTGGGTTACAACGCCATTGTGGACAACGCGCACTTCGGCCTGCTCTACAAAAACCAGCACGGCGCCGCGCTCAAGATCGGCGCGCGGCTGAAAGGTTTTGTCCGCACCGTGCGCGCGAACGGAAAAATTGACTTGAGCCTCGACGCCGCCGGCTACAAGCGCGTCGCGCCGCTGACGAACCTGATTGTTTCGGCGCTCCAAATCAGCGGCGGCAAACTCGCCTTTGATGACGACAGTTCGCCCGCCGTCATCCGGCAGAATTTTGGCGTCAGCAAAAAGGCCTTCAAGCAGGCGCTCGGCAAACTTTACAAAACGCGGCGTATTACGTTCACCAAACCGGGAATTGAACTGCTGGAAAATTCCGTCTGGAAACCGGGAGGATAACCGGCTTGCCGCCCGGCGATGGTGGTAATGTCCTCAACGCCCCAAACCAAGTGGCCTTCGGAAACGAAGGTTGTTATTTTTTGTTATCTGAATTGCCGCACCTCTGATTTTCTGTAAAATCTTCCCATGTCGAGCGACCAAACCAAAGTTTTCCCCCAATAGCATGAGCCAGTTACATGAAGTGCGTGAAAACGAAGTCGCTTTCTGCGCGGATGTCAAATCCTGGGCAGACGCAATATTTTCCGCGCATCCAGACTGGCCTTTCACCCATGCCAAGATCGAGCAATACGGGACGGGAAACAACAAGCGTTCCGACCTGCGCATCTTTTGCAAAGGCAGCCAGACTCCGGTGCTTGCCGGGGAAGTGAAACTGCCGGGAACGCCTGAAGGCCGCAGTCCTTATGATCCGGCATTGATGAAAGATGCCTTCGACAAGGCGGACAACATTCAAGCTCCGTATTTCTTTACCTGGAACGTCAACAC
>DATCBW010000099.1:0-7167 GCA_036511615.1 Verrucomicrobiia bacterium
GCCAATGCCGTCGCGTTCGGCGCGGTCGGCATCGGCCTCACCCGCACTGAACATATGTTCTTTGAAGGCAACCGCATTGACGCGATGCGTGAAATGATTCTTGCCGACAGTCTCGCCGCCCGCGAAGAAGCGCTTTCGAAATTGCTCCCGTATCAACGCGAGGACTTCTTCGGCATTTTCAAGGCGCTGAAAGGATTTCCGGCCACGATCCGTTTTCTGGATCCGCCGCTGCACGAATTCCTGCCGAACACCAAGGAATCGCAGATGGACCTCGCGCGGAAGCTCAACATCCCCGTCGAGAAAATCATCAACCGCGTCCACGAACTGCATGAGTTCAATCCCATGCTCGGTTTCCGCGGCTGCCGTCTCGGCATCAAGTATCCCGAAATCACGCGGATGCAGTCGCGCGCCGTGTTCGAGGCCGCCGCCGAAGCGAGCAAAAAAGGCTTCAAAGCCAAACCGGAAATCATGATCCCGCTCGTCGGCTTCAAACGCGAACTGGATTTGCAGGTCGCCATCGTTCACGAAGTTGCCAAGCAGGTTCAGGCCGAGAAAAAAGTGAAGATATCTTATTCCGTCGGCACGATGATTGAAGTGCCTCGTGGCGCGCTGACCGCCGATGAAATCGCGCAGACCGCCGAATTTTTCAGCTTCGGCACGAACGACCTCACGCAGACCGGCCTGGGCATGAGCCGCGACGATTCCGGTTCCTTCCTCAACGCCTATCAGGAGGCGGAAATCTTCAAGAAGAATCCGTTCGCCTCCATTGACCAGACCGGCGTCGGCCAGCTCATGGAGATCGCCATCGCGAAAGGCCGCAAGACGCGCCCGGGCATCAAGCTCGGCATCTGCGGCGAACACGGCGGCGATCCTGATTCCGTAAAATTCTGCCATCGCATCGGACTCACCTACGTTTCGTGCAGCCCGTTCCGCGTTCCGGTCGCAAGACTCGCGGCGGCACAAGCCGCGATTGAAGAGAAGCGCAAGGCGAAGAAGAAATAATTCCGCACGGTAGGGCAGACCTGCTGGTCTGCCAGCAGGCGGCGCAGCAACGCCGCCCTACCAAATAAATTAACAGCCGCACCGGGAAACCGGGGCGGCTGTTTGCTTTCAACCCTCATGGCTTTAATTTTTGATGCCAAGAAATGTTCAATGAATGGCAAGGAGAGGAGAGTTTTGGCCCAGCCTTCAGAATAAAATCACAAGCAGTGGATAAAAGACCGTATGCAAAAAAAGCCGGCGTTCTTGAATAAACCAATAATCATAGCAGCAATCAAAAAAACAAATATGGGGTGTTCCCCCATAGCGGCGGCGAATTATTTATGCAGATATAACTTCGAGTGACATGAACACATCCAAACAATCGAAAGTGCCGCTTCAGACATTTTTCGCCGCCGTGATTGCCACGATGATGATTGGCGGGCTGGCGTCCACCGTTTGTCATGCCGATCCGCCATCCGGTGCGTCTTCGCAAACCAATTCCGTGGAATCGAAGGCCAGTCTGCCAGACACGAATAATGTCGCTGTCAAAGCGCATCTCACCGGGGCGGAGCTTTACTCGATAAATTGCAACCGATGCCATGCCGAACGCTACCCGACCGAGCGGACGGGGGCGCAATGGAAAACCATCATGCTCCATATGCAGGTGCGCGCGAATATTCCGGTGAGTCAGGCAAGATTAATCCTGCAATACCTTCAGGAAAACAGCGGCAGATGAGCAGCCTGTCAATAACTTGAACAACGAATGAAAATGAAAATGCGACGCAAGACGTTTGAATTGGTTGCTGCGGGTTGTGTCATGGGCATGATTTTTCCCTTGCACGTTTCAGCGGCGGTCAGCGATGCAGATTTCAATGCGCTGAAAAACCTCGTCCAGCAAATGAATGGAAAGCTGGAGTCGTTGGAGCAGACGAACGAGACTGACCAGCAAACCATCCGGCAATTGCAGCAACAGTTGGGTGAAACGCAAAAGACAGCCGTGGATGCGGAACAAAAAAGCATTGCGGCGGCGCAGACGCAAACGCTTCCACGCGGGCCGATTGACGAGGCCACCGTCAACCACAACTTCCTGATGCTGGGCGACGCGGAAATTCAATATGTCAAGGCATCGGGACAAAACGGATCGTTTTTGCTGGCCGATTTTGCGCCCATTTTTCTTTATCGTGCCGGGGACAACATTTTGTTCGAGGCGGGCTTCGATTTCGGCCTTCAAAATAACGCGCCCGGCGGCAGCGGTTACACGACTTCCGTCAATTTGAGTTTCGCGCAGTTGGATTATGTGATGAATGATTATGTCACATTATGCGCGGGGGACATCCTGCTTCCGCTGGGGACTTATACCGAGCGTGGCGCGGGGTGGTTGAACAAAATTCCCGATGATCCGCTGGCGGTTGACCTTGTTCCCGGCAGCGGAGTGGGCGCGGAATTGCGCGGGGCGGTTCCAATCGGGGATGCCGGAAAATTTTTCAACTATTCGGTTTATGGAGTGAACGGGCCAGGTTCGGCGGACGAGACTGGAAATGCCGGTGCGCTTGATCTGGGCGGGAACGTGGGCATCAGATCCGACGGCGTGACGTCGAATCTGCACGGCAACCCTTCCGGCGGCGCGCGGCTGGGTGTTTTTTTACCATTCCCATACAAACCTCATTATGATCTGGAACTTGGAATCTCCGGGCAGTCGGGCGAATGGGACAATGCAGGGCAGCATCTTTGGACGGCGGGCGTGCTTGATGCGGCATTGCACCTTGGTCCCAACTTTGAAGCCAAGGGCGAGTATATCATAAGCCGCTTTGGAAGCGATGATCTCGGCCTCATCCATCAGAGCGGATGGTTTTTGCAGGCCGGCTACAAACTGGCCGGATTACACCTGGAACTGCCGGGAATCAACAATGTTGAACTCATGGGCCGCTACGACAACATTGACGACGGCCTTGGAACTACAACCGACAGATACACTGCGGGCTACGTTTATTATTTCACGAGCACATTTTTGTTCGAGGGTGATTATGAATTTGTCCACAGCACCGATCCCACCCAGGTCAACCAGTTGATTTTGCAGCTTTCAATCGGATTTTGAAAAAGCAGTCATGAATACATTTTTATTCCTGAACAAAGGCCGGTGCAGGCCGTTTATCTGGCAGTGCGTTCTGACATTGCTCGTGTGCCTGGTATTTGCGGAAGCTTCAGCGCAGGATACATCTTCGGCATCAACAAACCAAAGCCCGACATATCTCCGCGACATACAGCCGATTTTCATGGGCAATTGCTCCAGTTGCCACAACCAGCAGTCACGGTTTGTCTACAACTGGCTCGACTATAAAACCGCATACTCCGACCGCTGGGAGATCAGAAGGCGGGTATGGGACAGTTGGAAAGGCTCGTATTACAAGGAGGCCATGCCGGTGGCCAACAGCCCCGAATCACTCGCGCTGACCGATGAACAACGCATCACGATCAAAAATTGGGTGGACAGCGGCGGCCTTCGTGGCGTGGCACCGCCGCCTGACGGCCCAAAAACGAAAGACGAACGGATCGCACTTGGAAGGCGGCTGTTCACTTCCATTTGCGCGGCGTGTCATCAGCCCACGGGCATGGGACGCCCCAATTTGTTTCCACCTTTGGCAGGATCGGATTATCTGAACGCCGACAAGAACCGGGCGATAAAAACCGTCATCTTTGGCCGGCAAGGGGAAGTGGTGGTGAACGGGCAGAAATTCAACAGCAATATGCCTTCGTTCCCGCTCACTGACTCGGACATCGCGAACGTCCTGACGTTCGTCTATAATTCATTCGGCAACTCCGGGCTTGAGGTGAAACCCGAAGAAGTGAAGATTCTCCGCACGCAAAAACCGGAGCCATCCGGATCGCTCCCGCCAAAAAATATCTTTGAGTAAAGCAGGATGGATAAGAAGAAAAACGCAAGGCGAAGAAGAAATAATCTGTAGCGGCGGTCTATGACCGCTCGCCGATTTCGTCGCTCACAGAGCGACGCTACAAAAAAGCCGCTCCAATTTCTTGGGGCGGTTTTTCTCTTCATTAAAACCACCTGAAAAATTTGCCATGCAAAAAATGCCAGGCGCGGAGATGTCAGGATGGGAGGCCGTGAACATCACCCGCGCCCGGTTGCCTCGGCAAATTCTCTCAAATAAACCTGCCGGACAAATTTTTTCCCTCACCCCGTCCCTCTCCCATCCGATGGGAGAGGGTGTCCGTCAGGACGGGTGAGGGGGATCGTGGCCGACCGCCAGGTCACGTCGCCATCAGCGTGGCCGGCACGCTCCACTCGCTGTAACCCGTGCTGCCGCCGATGGCCCGCAAGCGCACGAAATAAACCGTGCCCGGCGTCAATCCCAGCAGCACTATCCGGCGCGCCTGCGTGTAGATGCCCGCCTCCTGCCACGGCCCGTTCACCGCCGTCGCAAGCTGCACCTGATACGACTTCGCGTTGAGGATGGACAGCAATCGCACGAGCAATCGCGTCGTCGCCAGATTGGAGATTTCCACGATGACTGGCTGGTCCAGCGGCGCCTGCGCGCGGTTGGTGCTGACCACATCGTAACCCGATGAGAGCAGGGTCTCAAGGTCGTTGTCCGACTGGATTTCAACGTAGTTCGCGTCTTTGCGGAGCGCGTCCGTCACCGCCGCATACGCCTTGTATTTTGCCGCCGTCTGCGTCGGCCCGCCCGCGTCCGCCGCCGTGATGGCCGAGCGCAACGTGGTGTTCAATGTTGTCAAATCCAGCGCGGTAATGGGTGGTGCTGGAAACGCCGGATTGCCGGTTATTCCGTCAACGACATCATCGGCCAGATTGGCCACGTCATTGGCGGGAGCATTCATGAAGTCCCGGGCGACTCGTAAGTTGATGACCATGACTTTACTTTCTGCCTCCCCCTGAATTTCAAACCCGCCGCCGCATCACCCGATGCGACTTTTGGGTTCTTGAAAAAATTAAAGCACAGGCCATGCCAGCTTTGAAGGAGTCGAGGTGACGAGATGCTGATTCGATTTATGATGTTGAAATCAGCCTCCTCACGTCGGCTCCTGCGAAAGATTTTTTGATGACCAACCAAACAAGTTAGCTGACGAACCAAACATTTTTCATCACGAAAAAGACAAGTTTAATCATTGAAAATGGAACTTCCGTGACCGACCGAACAAGCGGCTTGACGAAAAATGGAATTTCAGCGACGGATGGAATTTTTTCACTGACGGACAAAATAATTTAAGCGATGGAAAATGGAACTTTCATCACGGACGAAATAATTTCCGTTACCGGCTTAACCTTTTCAACCACGAAAACTGGAACTTCCGTGACGGACGGAACTAATTTACTCACGAAAACTGGAACTTCCATGACGGACGGAACTAATTTACTGACGAAAACTGGAACTTCCATGACGGACGGAACTAATTTACTGACGAAAACTGGAACTTCAGTGACGAAACTGTCCCAATTTCCGTCTCAATGTCACATTTTAGGAGAGATTGGTTTAAAATAAGACAGGCAGGGAACTGCCAACGTCAGAGATCAGCCACCAAGTCGCGCACACGAACACCGAGGGCTTTGGCAACTTTTAGAAGCGTGTCAATCGTGGCGGCTTTTTCACCCCGTTCGAGTTCTCCGATATAGTTGTGATGCAAATCCGCCTTTTCAGCCAGTTTTTCCTGACTCATTCCCACACCCCTTCGATGTGACCTAATGGTTTCCCCCAGAATTTTTCGATGTTTTTGCGTTACAGGCACAACTTGAAACGGAAGCAGGAAGAACGGGAATCATCCACCGTCTTAAGACTGTATTTATTTATTTGCTTGCATTTGTTTCAAGGAACTGTTAAAAACGTTCCATCATCGAAAGGCAAACTATGAAATGTTCTCGCACTTTGCTGTTGCCGGCATTGCTTCTCGCCGTCGTCACCACTCCCAATTTTTCACGCGCGCAAGGCTCCGGCTATTCCGTCACCGAGCGCGGAGCGGATTATCAGGTGTGGCAAAAGACCACCGTGGAACACGGCACCAACCGGATTCATCGCTATGTCGAGCTTGCCGCCGGCATGAATTTCACCAACGCCAGTGGACAGCTTGTGCCCTCGCGCGAGCAGATCACCTTGCTGCCGCAGGGTGGAGCCGTGGCCGTTCGGGGACAGCATCAGGTTTATTTCCCGGCGGACATTTTCAACGGCGTCATTGACTTGATCACGCCCGATGGCCGGGAACTGCGCAGCCGCCCGCTGGGCGTGAGCTACGATGACGGCACCAACACGGTGTTCATTGCCACCCTCACCAATTCGGTCGGCTGGCTGACCAGTTCCAACCAGGTGACTTATCCCAACGCCTTCAGCGGCCTGAAGGCGGACCTGGTCTGCACATATCGCAAGAGCGGCTTTGAATGTGATCTGGTGTTCCGGCAGTCGCCGCCCAAACCGGCTCAATTTGGTTTGAGCAACGCCCGCAGCACGGTGCAACTGGTGACGGAATTTTTCAACACGACGGATCCGCAGCAAATCCCGGCACAGTCGGATGCAAAGTTTGGCTTGCAGGACAGCACGTTGCAGTTTGGCCGGATGACGATGACGCAGGGCAAGGCATTTGCAGTGGGTGGTGGCGGTCAGACGAATCTGTTGGGCCGGCTGAAAGCGGGCATGACGAGTGTCTATAAGCGGTGGATTCATGCGGGCGGGCGGACGTTTTTGATTGAAGAAGTGCCGCTGGTGCATCTGACCAATGATCTGGCGGCGTTGCCATTGACGGCCAGCGTCGCTTTGCCCGGCGGGCAACGGCTGATGGCTGCCGGCCACCGGGAATTTCCCGCCGCGCACGGTTTGCTGGCGGACACGAATCAAATCCTGCTGGCCTCGGCGGACCTGAACCGTTCACCGGGCGTGGTGCTGGACTATGTGGCGGTGAACTCCGGGGGCGATTACACTTTTTCGGCTGGCACCACCTATTATGTTTCCGGGCCGTGTTATTTTAACAAGGTCACCTTGAATGGCGGGGCCGTGATCAAATATGCCAACGTCAATTCGGCGACGGCCTCGGTTGAGGTGGACGGAACGCTGACGTGCAATACGTCCGCCGATTCCCCGGCCATTTTCACCGCCGCCGATGATAATACGGTGGGCGAGACGATTTATTATTCCACGGGCAGTCCCGCTGGCAATTTTTACGCCA
>DATCBW010000100.1:0-5528 GCA_036511615.1 Verrucomicrobiia bacterium
AGCTTATTTATTGGGAAGGCTGCTTAAACGAAAGCGATGCGGCTCAACGTGAAAAATATCTCAAGACCGCATGGGGCAAGCGATATATCAAAGGCCGGTTGCGGCGGTATCTCACGGGGTAAAGGATGTGGCGACGACGCAGATTTATACTCATGTGATGAGCAAGCCGGGGATTGGGGTGAGAAGTCCGCTGGATAGTTAGGACGACGACTGGGCATCGCCCTCACCTCACCCTGGCCCGCTCCCCTCCCGCGGAGGCAGCGGAGTGGGAATAAAAAAGCCGGACCGTCCTGGTTTTATCCCGAAAACTGGAACTGGGGAGCACGCCCGCCCTCGGGTGTTGCTGGACGCGCCCCGCGGCCAGCGTCTTTGCGCGCGGCAGCTTTCAAAATACTCGGAACATTTCGTGCGTTCGATGTTTTCCGCGAGGGCGCGGAAAACGGCACGCGAGGCGCGTGCGCTCCCAATTCAACTTCGGTTTTTGGGTTTAATCAAGTCAGCAGAAGACGCATCAAGATCAAGATGCCTCCGGACAGGCCGATCACAATCACCCCGCCTACATTGTCAAACTTGGCACCGACGATGTGCTTGATCACCGGTGCCGGGGTGATGACATGATGGAAACCACTGCGGCAGCTCCTGCCAAAATCGCTTCTTTTCATTTTCCAGGTGAGCATAAAGACGGAATTACTATGAAGTCGTGCCTTGAAAAAGCTATGGGGTGAAATACCCATGCCCCTCGTATCAAATGATCCCCGATGTTGTCATGCGACCCATTGCGGTGGATTGCCCAATGGCGGGTAGGGTAACACCCCATATCGCATTTGCTTTTGCTGGTTTATCTATATGCACCGGCGCATGAAATCTCCAAAAATTATTTTGAAAATCCGCGAAACCAAACCCCGATCAGCGGAATATGCGTTGAAAATTTCCGAACTGCGCTATCGCCGGCTGTTTGAAACCGCGCAGGACGGCATCCTGATTCTCAATGCGGACAACGGGCAGATTGACGATGTCAATCCGTTCCTGACCGACTTGCTGGGCTATACCCGCGCGCAGTTGCTGGGAAACAAGCTCTGGGAGATCGGCCCCTTCAAGGATGTCGAGGCGTCCAAGGCGGAATTCCGGGAGTTGCAGCGGGAAGCCTATGTCCGCTACGAAGACCTGCCGCTGGAAACCAGTTCCGGCAAGGCCATCAACGTGGAGTTTGTCAGCAACATCTATCAGGTCAACGGCGACCGCGTGGTGCAATGCAACATCCGCGACATCACGATCCGCAAACGGGCGGAGGCAAAGCTCAAGGATTACAGCCGCAAACTTCAGGTGCTTTCCCATCGGCTGGTGGAGGTGCAGGAAACGGAACGCCGGAACATCGCGCGCGAACTCCATGACGAGATCGGCCAGGCGCTCACGGTCATCCAACTAAACTTGCAGACGTTATTGCTGTCGCCCGGCGCGAAAGCCCTGTCGCCGCGTTTGCGTGACAGTTTGGACGTGGTGGACCGGATCCAGCAACAGGTGCGCGACATTTCGTTGAACCTCCGGCCAATGATTCTTGACGATCTCGGCTTGGAACCGGCTTTGCGCTGGTTCACCAAACGGCAGGCGGCGCTGGTCGGGTTGCAGGCGCGGTTTCATGCCGACCCGTTGACGCGGCGGCTCAACTTGGTGATCGAAACCGAATGTTTCCGCGTGGCGCAGGAAGCGATGACGAATGTGGTGCGCCATGCCCGGGCGAAAACCGTGAATGTTGAATTGCGCAAGAAAGCGGGGCAGCTTCACCTGCGCGTGCGTGACGACGGAATCGGATTTAACGTGGGTGCCGTCCGGGAACAGGCCGTGCGCGGCGCCAGTCTGGGCCTGTTAAGCATGGAAGAACGGGCAGCACTGGCCGGCGGCGGACTGGAATTCAAGTCGGCCCCCAAAAAGGGCACGGAAGTCCACGCCTGGTTTCCGTTGAAATGGAGAATCCCGGCGGCAGAATCCAAACCCGCGTGAACAAATCCTTCAAATTGATCAACGTCATCCTGGCGGACGACCACACGCTGGTGCGCGCGGGCATCCGCGCTTTGCTGGAAAAATTGCCGGCGGTGAAAGTCATCGGCGAGGCCGGTGACGGTCGTGAAGTTTTGAACCTGGTCAAGGCGCAGCCGCCGGACGTGGTGCTGATGGACATCGCCATGCCCGGTCTCAACGGTCTGGAGGCGGCGGAGCGCATGGCCCGGGATTTTCCCGACGTGCGGATCATCATCCTGACCATGCACGACAACGAGGAGTATGTCCTGCGCGCATTAAAGGCGGGCGTGGCCGGCTACCTGCTCAAGAAATCGGCGACGGCTGAACTCGAAACCGCCCTGCACCAGGTGTTGCGCGGGGAAATCTATTTGAGCCGGGAAATCTCCACGCAGTTGAATAAAAAATTTCCGCTGCAAGGCATTATTGGCCGGAAGAGCGCGCTGGAACAATTGACCGGACGGCAGCGCGAGGTGCTCCAGCTCATCGCCGAAGGCCAGAACACCAAGGGCATCGGCGACATTCTCAAGGTCAGCCCCAAGACCGTGGAATACCATCGCATGAAATTGATGGCCGGCCTGAACCTGCACGACATTCCAGGGCTGGTGCGTTTCGCGTTGCGGGTCGGCTTGATTCCAGAAGAAAAGCTGGCCGCCGGCTAAAATTCTTGGATGAAACGGAGCTGATCCACATGGTGACGGCATGGCTTCGGTGGTTCGGCCATTACCAGCGAATGTATGGACAGCCGGCTGCCAAATAACAATTGTGTCCAAGACCGGATGATTGGCCGGCCCGGCACAAGACGGGTTTCTTTGCCGGGCTTTATTTTAACCATCATAATTTTTTCCTGGGTGGATGTTTTCACGGAATTTCCTCGGTGCGATAGAAACGCTGCGGATAATTCACTGCGTCGGTGTCAGTAAACTCAACCGAACCACTGGCATCCAGCGTCATTATCGCGATGACGGTCCAGGTCGTGAAATCTTGAGTGGCCTCAACTTGATACCTATGGCCGCTCGGGCCGTTGACTGTCAGTGCGAACCGTCCGTTATATACGTTGCGGATCTGCATTTGGGGAATCGCTGGTGCCGTATTCTGGATTTGGGAAGGTGCCGGCACCGCATAAGTGGCTTCGTCCGAGAACCCGCTCTGATTTCCAAAGGAATCGTATGCCGTGGCGGTGAAGTAATAGGTCACACCTGGAATCAAGCCGAGAATGGTTGCGTTGGTCACATTGCCGACATCAATCTTTTTGGTGTAGGTCTGGCTCGCCACCCCGTAATAAATGTCGTAGCCCACTACATTCGTGTTCGGGCTGGGTCTCCAGGTCAGGGTGACATTCTGTCCGGTCGGAACCGTGGCGCTGAATGCCGGGACGGAATGGAGGAGCAGGCCGAGAAACAAAATGGCAGCCAGAATTTTTTGGAATCCGGTGGTTCGGCAACGCCGGCCCAAAATCACAAGGGCCGCCTGGCGGTATGTCCAAGGGTAATTTTCATACCCATTGTTACCTCCCGGTCGTCGCTGCCGCGACTAGGGGGTTCCTTGTCGCCACTGGGAAAAACCTTGGCCTGCATTTTATGGCACGCGCAAATGCAACTGGGGTGAACACCCCATAGCGTCCACGAAGTCCCCCGTGCATAATTGTGACGTGGAATGAAACATTTTCCCAAGCATAAAAGCCAAACATTCCAATTATTCACCAACCATGAAACACAATCACAACCACGACAACGCCCGCAGCACTGGCGCGCAACTCGTGCCGGTCCGCTTTGAGTTCACGCATCCGACGGCCAAAACTGTCTGTCTCGCGGGAACCTTCAACCACTGGCAGCCCGAGGCCAAGACGCTGCATTCCTCCGGCGTCGGTCACTGGTGGAAGGAAACATCCCTCGCGCCCGGCAACTACGAATATTGCCTCGTCGTGGACGGCCAATGGATGCCTGATCCACTCGCTAGAGAAACCGTGGCAAATCCGTTCGGCGGAAGAAATTCAATTTTGAAAGTGGCCAGTTCGCCGACAGCCGCGCATTTGTCCGACGCGGAAAATTTACCGTTGAAAAACACAAACAAACAAAAAACACCAAAAATATGAACAAACACACACCAGCAGCCAGTCATGACATTGGATCACTTGCCGAAGACGCGCGTGCGTTGATGGCCGCCACCGCAGACGTGGCCGGAGAAAAAGTCGGCGAAGCCCGCAACCGGCTCGCCGCCGCATTGGAACGCGCCAAGGAAATCGCAGGCAACGTCCGCGACAAGGCCGTCGCCGGCGCGAAGGTTGCGGATCAATCCATCCGCGAGAATCCTTATCAAGCCGTCGCCATCGGCGTCGGCGTCGGCGCGCTCATCGGATTTCTTGTCGCGCGCCGTTGCGCCTGCAAACGCGACTGATTTCGTCATGAAAGAATCCACCGGCAGCTTCGGGCAACTGGCCGCCACCTCAAAACATTTCGTGCGGCGGCTGGTCACCATCGGGGAGAACCGCCTCGAACTGTTGACGGTGGAGGTGCAGGAGCAGCGCGAACGTCTCCTGCATGCCGTTCTGCTGGCGCTTGGCGTGGTGGCGTTTGGCTTGCTGGCCGGCATTACGCTCACGGCGGTCATCGTGATATTACTGTGGCCCTGGTCACCCGTGGCCGTCCTCCTGATCTTGACCGGCCTCTACGGAGCGGCGGGAATCTGTCTTTACCTCCGGCTCACCGGACTGCTGCGCGACTGGCAGGCGTTTTCCGCCTCGCTCGACCAGTTCCGAAAGGATCGCGAATGTCTCGAAAAAATTCTCGCATGAATACGATTGCCTCGCGGAAAAAACTCTTGGTTGCGGAAAGCGAACTGAACCGCGCGCAACTTGTCCAAGAATGGCAGACCATGACGGGCGAAACCCACGCGCTGATCAATCAGGCAAGAACCCTGCGTTCACTGGCGTCAGCCGCCGCCGTTTTGATCAACGGGGTGGCATCTTTGCGTCGCAAAAAGTCCGTGCCGGCTGCCGAAAAACCGTCGTGGCTGCAAACCATTGTCAAAGGCGCGGGACTCATTTCCACAGTCTGGCAGACATTCCGCTTGCAGGGTCGCGGGCAAAAATAAAATGCTGCGAAGCTGACGGGTGAGCTGCCCGCGCCGCCCGGAAAAATTTAATGCAGCAACCATCGGCCATCCGCAAGGTCGCGTTTCTCGGCGATTATTTGCCGCGCAAATGCGGCATTGCCACGTTCACAACCGATCTGCGCTGCGCCGTGGCGAAAGAATTTCCCGCGCTGCAATGCCTCGTCGTGCCCGTCAATGATCTCGCGGAAGGTTACAATTATCCGCCCGAAGTGCGCTTCGAAATTGCCGAACAAGATTTGCCGTCGTATCTGCGCGCGGCGGATTTCCTGAACATCACCGACGTGGACGTGGTTTGTGTGGAGCACGAGTTCGGCATTTTCGGCGGGCCGGCGGGCAGTCATGTGCTGGCGCTGCTGCGCGAACTGAACATGCCCATCGTCACCACGCTGCACACGGTGCTG
>DATCBW010000101.1:0-8000 GCA_036511615.1 Verrucomicrobiia bacterium
ACACGGCAATCTGGGAAACGCCGGCGAAGCTTGGAAATTTCTTTGGTGCGGCGAGCGTGCCGTCTGCCCGCTGCAGATAAACCGAGAGCTGGCCGCTTTCCGGCTCGGCCACGAGCAAATCGGCCCGGCCGTCGCCGTCCACGTCAGCCCACAGGACGCCGCGTCGCGCCGCGCCAGTTTTGGTCAGCGGGAGCATCTGAAATTGTCCCTTGTGAAACGTGCCGGAAAGAACATCGCCCGGCTTGCGCGTGAACTGCGAGACTTCCGCACGTCCGGTCGCCTGCACGACGTTGACGACATAGTTCGTCTTGTCTTCCGCGAGATTGTCCATGATGAACGAACGGATGGGCTGGGCTTTGAAGAAAATTTCCGGTCCAAGCTGGCCGTCTTCAATCTGCAGACGGAAGCGATACGGCGTCGCGGTGTCGAAATCCACCAGCAGCAGGTCGTTTTTGCCGTCACTGTTCACGTCCACAATCTGAATGGCCTTCGGCGAGCCGGAATAGGGAATTTTCACCGGGTCGGCGAACGTGTGGTCGGCCTGTTGCGCGAGAAAATACGTCGCGCCGTTGTCGCCAAGCAGCGCGATGTCCGTCCGTCCGTCGCCATTCAAATCACCGGTCGCCAGCGCGTTGGCGTCGAGACGTCCGTCATCAATGTGCCAGCTTTTCGGATCGCTCCAGCCGTTCGTGCCGCGATTGTAAAGCACGACCAGATTTTTCTGGTCGCCGAAATAAACGAAGTCGGGCCGGCCGTCGCCGTTCAAGTCCGTCACCGCCATCGCGGAAATGCGCTGCCCGGACGGAATCGAATCAATGCGAAAACGCGCGTCCGGCGGGAGCTCGTTTATTTCCAAGGGGCGCAAAAGATTCGCCTCGGCGCGATTCGTCTTGCCGGTTTGATTGTAAAGCAGGTTGATTTTCGCGCGCAAATTATTGGCGACAACGATGTCGTTCAGGCCGTCGCCGTCGAGATCCGCGACATGGAGCAGGGCGATCTGCTGGTCAATGGGATAAATTTCCGGGCCGCTGAAACCAAAGGCGTTGGTGATCGCCGCCGCGTGGGCTGTGATATAGGAAGAAACGGCGGACGCCGTCAGCACAACAAATGTTTTTTTCAGGAACTGCAACATCCGGGAAACGTGCCATTGCCCGGCGCGATTTGCGAGTTTATTCGCCAGAGAAAGGCGGTCCCGACCGGCTGCCGAAACTTCTTGCTGAAAGGCAAATTCAGTGTTAGCTAAACCGTTTATGAGACTCGTCCTGCTGTTTGTTTTTGCGGTCTGGTCCGCAGCGGCCCAGACCAACCGGGACGTGTCCGCCGGGCGGACGGCGGTCATTTCCAATTCGACGGCGGAGACATTTCAAACCCAGACCAACTTGGGACTGTCCGTGGCCCAGCGCTATGAAAAAGTCCGCATGGAGTGCATTCAGGCCCGACGGGTCATCTGCGGCAAAATCGTGAAGGTGCTGCCGGACGGACTCATGGTTGACAGCGGCTACACGAATCTGATGCGCGCCCCGCTCAACAAATCGTGGCTTATTCCCGGCACGGTCACGGCCGGTCGTGCCGTCAACCTGGTCGAGGCCAGCCAGCCGGACGCGGTTTGCATCGGCCTGGTGTTCTTGACCGACCTGCCAAAGTCGCGGGGGTCCAAGCCAAAGCTTTACGATTACGTCAACATTGAGGGCTTTCCTGTCGGCCAATACACCTACACTTCCGTTGGCAGCCTTCAGCGAACTGTCCGGCAATTTACCACCAAGCTTCCGAACGCCACCCAATGGAACTTAAATCAAAGCGAATCCAAAAACGTGCCGCCGAAATGATGTCTGAATTCCGAACGGAAAAACGATTCTCCCGTCGTGGTTTTGACGCCGGAGTTTTGCTCGCGCTTGGCGCGGCAGTAATTTTCTGCGCCACGTCAAATACGTCATTTGCCGCCTACGGACTGGATTCGCGTCCGCCTGCGAAACCATTTTTGCAAATGCCCGGAAGCACGAACGGCGCGCTGCCGCGATTGCTTTCCCAGACCGGCGCGTTCAAGGACACGCCCAATCTCACGCCAAACGATTCGCTTATTCCTTACGATGTCATCGTTCCGTTCTGGTCGGATGGCGCGACGAAACTGCGTTTTATTTCAGAGCCGGATGAAAAAATAAAATTTGCGCCGACGGGCGAATGGGCTTTCCCGCAAGGAACTGTTTTTGTAAAGACATTCGAGCTGGCGACAAACGAACTGAAGCCTGATTCGCTGCGCCGCCTGGAAACGCGCCTGCTCGTTTGTGATTCGGCAGGCGGCGTTTATGGCGTCGTCTATAAATGGCGTGCGGACAATCGCGACGCCGATCTGCTCGCAACCAATTTGACCGAGGCGATTCCCATCCAGACCGCGACCGGCGTGCGGACGCAAATGTGGTATTATCCGAGCCGCGCAGACTGCCTCACCTGTCACACGGCCAACGCGCATTATGTGCTCGGCGTGAAAACGCGGCAGTTGAACCGCGACTTTACTTATCCGTCCGGCGTCACGGACAACGAATTGCGCGCATGGAGTCACATCGGGTTGTTCGACACGAATCTGGACGAGATGGATTTGAAAAAATCTCCAAAGCTCGCGAACATCACCGACACGACACGCAGCCTCCAAGATCGCGCACGTTCGTATCTCGACGCGAATTGCGCGCAGTGCCACCGGCCCAAAGGCACGGTCGCTTATTTCGACGCGCGTTACGACACGCCGCTGGCGAAGCAGAATTTGATTGACGGGCCGGTGCTGATTGACGAACGCATTGACAACAATCCGCGCATCATCAAGCCAAATGACATCTGGCGCTCCATTCTCTTCATGCGGACGGATACGACTGAGGCGTTCAAAATGCCGCCGCTCGCGCGCAACGAAATTGACGTGCAGGGAATGAATTTGCTGCGGCAATGGATTGAAAGCCTGCCCGGCCCTCCTGTTTTGCCGCCGCCGCAAATTTCCCCGCGCGGCGGAAATTTTGACAAACCGGTGGAAGTTGTTTTGAAAAGTGAACCGGGCGCGACGATCCGTTACACATTGAACGGAACGGTGCCCAGCACCGCCGATTTGCTGTATGAAAAACCGGTTCAACTTTCCGGCCCGACAATTCTGCGCGCGAAAGCGTTCAAGCCGGGCTTCACCAAAAGCATCACGTCACAGGAAATTTTCATCGTCAGCCAGTGACGGCAGGGATGGCGCGCTGCGCCGTCCGCGCCGTGTGCAGCGGCGCAATGATTGCCGAACCGATGGCGAATTATTCCCGTCCATTTCCGGCTCCTTTTTTCGGGCGGGGACATCGCAGCGCGATGTCCCTACCGCCGGTTTGAGGATGTTTGCAACGACTCGACGGCGTTTCGGTAAATCAGTTTCTCATTCGTGCCGGCTTCAGCCAGCGCCTCGGCGATTAAATTGTGTCTGGGCGAAAGCGAACAGGCCGGGTCGGTGACGGCGGCATCGCCGGTCAGCAAAAATGCCTGGCAACGGCAGCCGCCAAAATCCATTTCCTTGCGCGGACAGCTCTGGCACGGTTCCGGCAGCCAGTCCGTGCCGCGAAATTTGCAAAAGGTTTCCGACTCAAACCAGATTTTTTCCAGCGAATGTTCGCGCACGTTGTCGAATTTCAATCCGCGAATCTCGCGCGCGGTCTGGCACGGCAGCACCGCGCCGTCGGCGGCCACGGTCATGAAAACGCGCCCCCAGCCGTGAAGACAGGGTTTGGGAAATTGCTCGAAATAATCCGGCAGCACATAAAGAATTTTCATTTGTCCCTTGAGCCGTTCGCTCGCGGCACGCGCAACACACGCTGCGTGTTCCACCTGCGCTCGCGACGGCAAAAGCGCCGCGCGATTTTTCAAGGCCCAGCCGTTAAACTGCGTGTTTGCCAGCTCCAGCCTTTCCGCGCCCAGGTCTTCCGCCAGCGCGATGATGGCTTCGATGCGTCCGATGTTCTGGCGCTGCAAAACCACATTGATTGTCAGCGAAAAACCTGTGGACTTGACCAGCCGCGCGGCGCGGATTTTTTTTTCAAACGACGGCGCGCCGCCGGCCATGCGGTCGGAATTTTCCGCGTCGGCGTCCTGGATGCTGACCTGCAAGCTGTCCAGTCCCGCGTCGCGCAATTGTCCGGCGATTATCTCCGTCAACAAAGTGCCGCCGGTGCTCAAGTTGGTGTAAAGTCCAAGCCCGCGCGCGTGGCGAATTATTTCCGGCACGTCCGCGCGCAACAGCGGTTCGCCGCCGGAAAAATGCGCCTGCACGACACCGAGATCAGCGGCTTCGGTCAAAACGCGCTGCCATTCTTCCGTTTTCAATTCGGTTGTGTGGCGCGCGAAGTCGAGCGGATTGCTGCAATACGGACATTGCAACGGGCAACGATAAGTCAGTTCGCAAAGCAGTGAAAATGGACGCGGCGTTTCCATTGCATCAGTCATTTATCGTGACAAAAGTTTTTTGCGCCAGCTTTTGCAAAATTTCTTTTACGTCGGCGTCAATCGCATTTATTTCGACTGCATATTGCGAGACGAGAGTTTTGACAATTTCCGCGACCGCGCGCTGGCCGTCGCAAAGCGCCAGCACGTCGTGCGCGGTTTGGTTGAGCACGAGCACGCCTTCGGGAAACAGCAGCAAATGTTTTTCGCGCACGGCGTCCCATTTCAACCGCGCCTTGTCGGCGAGGCGCGGCTTGGAAGTGTCGGCGATGGCAGTCATATTTATTTTTACGGAGTCAAAACATACGCGAGGTGCATGGCGTCGAGCATGGCCCAAAGCAGTTCGCATTTGAATTTCAAAGCGGCCACGGCTTGTTCCTGCAACTCGCGGGTGCGGCAGCGTTCGACAACCAGGCGCAGCGCGACCTCCGCGTCGCGTGGCGCTTGCGTCAGTCGTCCGCGAAAGTAGCGCAGGCCTTCCTCTTTCACCCACGGATAATGTCGCTCGAACGCGGCGATACGTTTGGACATCAATGCCGGTGCGAATAATTCAGTCAGCGATGAAGCCATCGCGATGATCCACGGCTGTGTGCGGCAGAAGGTGATATAGGCATCGACGGCATAGCGGACGCCCGGCAGCAGACGCGACTGCGAAAGCAACTCTGCGCGTTTGAGTCCCACGGCTTCGCCCAGCCGCAGCCATTTTTCGATGCCGCCGATCTCGGCGTCCGCGCCGTCGTGATCCAAAATGCGGTGAATCCATTCACGCCGGATTTCGCGTTCCGGGCAATTGGAAAGAATCGCCGCGTCCTTGATGGGAATTTGCGCCTGATAATAAAAACGGTTGGCGACCCAGCCTTGAAGTTGAAAACGATCCAGCTTGCCTTCGTTCATCAAAACGTGGAACGGATGTTTGTCGTGATAAATTTGAGCGCCGACCGCTTGAAGCCGCGCGACAAATTCCTTTTGCGGCCACGGGCAATTTTTTGAAGCGGCGGAAATTTTTTTCATAAACAAACATCCATTCCGTCGTGGGAAATTTCAACGCCCGCGCGTTCAACCATTTTTCGTTCGCGCGAGTTTTTCTGTAAAATTGGATTTGTATTGTTGATGTGAGTGTAAATTTTACGCGGGATTTTTAACGACTGCAACCATTCCAGACTGCCGCCCGCGCCGCCAATCGGCACATGACCCATGTCGCGCGCCATGCGTTTGGACATGTTGAGGGAAATCATCTCGCGCTGCGACCAAAAGGTGCCGTCCACCAGCAGACAGTCGCAGCCCGCGACAAATTCATTCACAGCTTGGTTGATCGCGGGCAGGCCGGGAAGATAAACAAAACTCCGGTCGTTTGCTTCCAGCCGGAGGCCGACAACTTCGCCGCGTTGCGCCGGACGACGGGCATAAGGCGGCGCTTTGTCCGTTGCCAATTCCAGCGCTGAAATTCGGATGCCCGCAATCTGAACTGGAAAAGTTGAATGACGAATCCGGCAATATTTTTCCAATGTCGGGAGCAGTGAAAATTCTTTCGTCAGCAAATTTTTAACCGCGTTTGTGCAAATCAACCGCAAAGATTTTTGTTCGCGCAACGAAAGCAATCCGGCGACATGATCCATTTCGCCGTCGGTCAAAACCACCGCTTGCACCGCGCTGCCGCGCAAATTTTCGCTGCGCGGTGTGAGAGGGGGAAAAGAGGCGAACTGAAAAACAAAATCCGGCGAGGCGTTGAGCAGCAGCCAGTTTTTACCGTCACTGGAAACTGCTGCTGAAGATTGCGTAAGAAAACGTCCGCTCTTGCGGGCGGAACGACAATTGGCGCAATTGCAGTTCCATTGCGGAACTCCGCCGCCTGCCGCCGAACCGAGGATTCTTATTTGCACGGCTGAAATAAAAACCGGCGCGGGCTGGGGCGCAACTTTTTTCGAGGTCGCCGGCTTGCTTATTTGCCGGCGTTCACATAGGCCGTGACTTCCATGCTCAAGCTGATCTCTTCAAATTCCGGTTTGATCCAGTTCATATTTTGTTTTGGTTGATTGTTTAGCCAATCCTAACAGGCTTTCGCAGTTTTTCAAGAAAAGTTTTGAGATTGTGCCGTTCCCAAACATTCCGGATAATTTCGTGCCGCTGAACCGCGCGCATAAACATTCACGGTGCGGGAACATTTTGACTTTCAGACCCAAACGGCGCAGAATCAAACCCAGCGTGAGCACCGAGACAAACATTTTAATCCAGCGCGCCGCCGCAGAACTCAAAACCGCCGGCGCACGGGAAATTTACGTCTTCGGCTCCGCCGCCAAAGGCACGGCCGCTGCCGATCTCGACTTGGCGGTTTCCGGCCTGCCGCCGTCGGTTTTCTATCGCATGGGCGCGCGAGTCAGCGACTTGTTTGGCCGTTCGGTGGATTTGATTGATCTGGACCGCAGCACGCCGTTCACCCGCCACCTTCGCACGGAGAATGAACTCGTCCGCGTGGGATAAATTCCGCAAACAACAGGCCACGGAACGCGAACAATTGCAGCGTCTGGTGTCAGGAATGAGCGGACTGCTCGCCCGCTGTCGCACCACGGCTCCGAACGAAATCGAACTCTCCGCGCTGGCCGCCTTGCTCCATTCCTTCTATACCGGGTCGAAAATATCTTCAAGCGCGTGGCCGTGGAGTTGGACGGCGAGCCGGTGCGCGGCGATTCCTGGCATCGAGAGCTTTTGCTGCGGATGAAATCGCCGACCGCGCACCGTTCGGCGTTGCTGTCGGAAGAGCTTCACGACTCTTTGAATGAATACCTGCGTTTCCGTCATGTGTTCCGCAACGCCTATTCCTTTGACTTGGACTGGCAGAAAATGTCCCCGCTGGTGCTGCGCCTGGAAGAAACATTTCAAAAGCTGGAAATAGCGTTGAATCATTTTCTGAAATGAAACGGAGCCAATATAAGCGACGATTGGCGCAGCCAACCTGCAACAGAGAAGTATTGAAGGCAAAAAGTTTTGAGTTTCGGGTTTTGCCGGTTGTTGTTATCCTGTTTTCATGCGCGCTCAATCCTTGGATTTTCTACGAACTTTGGTCAACACGCCCAGCCCGGTCGGCCATGAATCCCGCGGCCAGCGGGTCTGGCTCGATTACGTCAAAGCCTTCGCCGAAGAAACTTTTTCCGACGCCTACGGCAACTGCGTCGCCGTGCTGAACAAGGGCGCTTCGCCGCGGCTGATGCTTGCCGCGCACGCGGACGAAATCGGCATGCTCGTCAGTTACATCAACGACGAAGGCTTCATTTACGTCCGCAAAAATGGCGGCGTGAATCCCGCCATCGTCAAGGCGCAGCGCGTTGTCATTCATGCGCGCCACGGCGCGGTCAATGGCGTCGTCGGCAATGTCGCGCCGCATTTGACGCGGCAGGACGACGAACACCCCAAGCCGCCGAAAATGCACGACCTGTTCGTTGACATCGGCGCGAAGAATAAAAAAGACGCGGAAAAATTCGTGCAGATCGGCGATCCCATCACCCTGGCCGATGAATTCGATTTGCTGCGAAACGATCTGGCCGTGGCGCGGGCGT
>DATCBW010000102.1:0-24242 GCA_036511615.1 Verrucomicrobiia bacterium
GCGCGTGCGGCATCTGCCGGTCGTGGAAGGCGCAAACGTCGTCGGCATTATTTCCATCGGCGATCTGGTGAACTGGACCATCTCCGTCCAAAACGTAGCCATTGAGCAGATGGAACAATATATCGCCGGCGGCGCGGCGGCCTGAAGCGGCAGACTGGCCGGGCGGATTCTTGTCCGCAACTCAAGTTCAGGGCGTTCAAGGCAGGCGTGAGTTCAAGCGATCCAGTCAAAGTTTGTTTCTCATCGGTGAAATAATTCAAGATAAACCATCCTTGCCGGGCGCGGGACAAATATAACGGATTTGACTCGCCGCGCAGGTGAATTTAAGCTGACGCCAATGCTGGCTGCTGAAACCAAAGTAGCGGGAGCCAATCCCGAACCTGCTTCCCATGCCGACCCGGCCCGTTCCTGGAAAAGAATTATGGAACCGGTCGAGCCGTTTCTCCGTGCGGTGACGCAACAACTCGTGCGTCAGGCGCGCGATTTCGACCCGCAGATCGTGCCTTACGCCGAGCACGCGCTGAACAACGGCGGCAAGCACCTGCGCCCAACGCTGGTGGCGCTGGCGGCGGGGTGTTTTGGCAGACCGGATGAAGACCACGTCAAGGTCGCGGTCATCATCGAGATGATCCATCTGGCAACGCTCGTCCACGACGACGTGATGGACGAGGCGGAAATCCGCCGCAGCAGCCCGACGGTCGCGGCCAAATGGGGAAACGAAATCGCGGTCCTGTTCGGCGACTGTCTGTTTGCGCAGGCGTTGAAACTCGCCGCCAGTTTTCCGACGCCCGAAGTCTGCCGCGCCGTGGCCGTGGCGACGAACACGGTTTGTTCCGGTGAAATTTTGCAGACGCAGCAGCGGCGGAATTTTGCGGCGTCGCGGCGCGATTATTTCCGCGTCATCAAGATGAAGACGGGCGAATTGTTCACGCTGTCGTGCGATCTCGCAGCGTTTTTGAGCGGGGCGGCGGCGGATCAACGGGCGGCGTTGCGCGAGTTCGGAGCGGCGGTCGGCACGGCGTATCAGATTTACGACGACTGCGTGGATTTGTTCAGCACCGAGGCCGAGGCCGGCAAATCGCTCGGCACGGATCTGGCGAAAGGCAAACTGACATGGCCGTTGCTGCTGGCATGGGAAAATGCCGGGGCAAAGGACCGGAGCAGCCTGGAACGCCTCATCCAAAACTGGCGGCCGGAAAATTTTGCGGCGGTGAATTTGTTGCTGCTGAAATACGAAACCTTTGAGCCGACCGTTCAGGAGATCGTCCGGTTTCTGGAGCAGGCGCGGAAGGCGTTGCGCGCCCTGCCGGCGTCAACAGGCCGGGCGGGACTGCTGGGCATGACTGATTTTCTCGCGCAACAAACCGGGGCATTGGCGGTTCAATGATTATGTCCGAACCCGCCACAGCACCCGACGCCAGCACACCCGCCGGAGTATTGGAGGGCGACCTGGTCCGACGCGCCCGCAACGGCGACCTGCACGCCTACGATGAACTCATCAAGCGCTATCAGGAGCGCATCTACGCGACGATTTATCACATGACCTCGAACCACGAGGACGCCAATGATCTGGCGCAGGAGTCGTTCATCAAGGCCTATTCGGCGTTGAAATCATTCAAGGGCGGCTCCAGTTTTTACACCTGGCTTTACCGGATTGCGGTCAACAAAACCATCAATTTCCTCAAGCAGCGCAAGAACAAATATCATTTGAGCCTGAACGACATAGATTTCAACGCCGAACACGACCCGGACCTGATGGCGCTGATTTCGGACAAGACGCCGTTGCGCGACGTGGGTCTGTCGGAACTGCAAAAAAAATTGAACGAAGCATTGCTCAAGCTGTCAGAACCTCACAGAATGGTCGTTGTCCTGCATGACGTGCAGGGGCAGTCGCACGATGAGATTGCGGAAGTCATGGATTGCAACATCGGAACGGTGCGGTCGCGGCTGTTTTATGCGCGGCAACAATTGCAGGGCTATCTGGCCGAATACATCAAGCCAACATGAACGTAAGCGAAAATAAAAATAATTTTACGGAACTGAAACGCTTTTTGAACCTCAAACGGCACGAAGTCCCGCCGCCCGGCTACTTCAACGATTTTTCCGCCGAAATCGTCGCCCGCATCCGCGCGGGTGAAGCTTCGGGCGGCAGAAATTTCGCCGGCCAGCTCCAAGACCAAGCCCCGTGGCTGGTGAGTTTTCTGCGGATTTTTGAAGCCAGACCCGGTGTTATTGGCGCTTTTGCGACCAGCCTCTGCCTGCTGCTGCTGTTCGGCGTGGTGGTGGCCGAGTATTCTGATTCCACGCCGCAGACGATTTTTACCACCACCGCCTCTGCCAGCCAGCCATTGGCTTCCAGCGCAGTCCCCGGGGTCGCAGGAGCCACGGCTTTTGCGCCGGTTTCTGAAGGCGGCATCGTCATCAGCACCAACGCCAGCCTTCAACCGGCCGTCAATCTGTTCGGCCAGCAGAACGCGTCGCCGCTTTTCCAGCCCGTCGGCTTCACGACCACCGGTGACTGAACTGATCATCTGAACAATTTTTGCGCGGTGAACGCTTGAAACGTCACCGCGCTTTTCATTTAATTCCGCCAGTGCCAACCAAAGTCATTGCCGTTGCCAATCAAAAAGGCGGCGTGGGAAAAACCACCACCGCCGTCAACCTCGCCGCTTGCCTCGCCGCCGTCGGACAAAAAATTCTGCTCTTCGACCTTGATCCGCAGGCCAACGCCACCAGCGGCACCGGCCTGGAAAAAATCGAGGGAGCCAGTGCTTATCCGGTTTTGCTGGGCGAGGGGAGCCTGCTCGACAAAATCAAGCCGACGGCTTTCGAGCGGCTGGAAATGATTCCCAGCGAAGTGGACTTGTGCGCCGCCGACATCGAACTTTCGCGGATGGAAAACCATTTGCAGCGCGTCCGGCAACTGCTCCAGCCGGTGCTGGACAGCGCGCGGTTCGACCTTGTCCTGATTGACTGTCCGCCGTCGCTGGGGATTCTCACGCTCAACGCCTTCACCGCGTGCGACGGCATTCTCGTGCCGCTCCAGTGCGAGTATTATGCGCTCGAAGGCATTTCGCTGATGCACCGCGTGCTCGGCCAGTTGCGCGATGCCGGCGTCAATCCGCGCCTGGAAATTTTCGGCGTCGTGATGACGATGTTCGACGGCCGGACAAAGCTCGCCAACGAAGTTGTTGGCGAAGTCCGCAATTTGCTCGGCGCAAAAGTTTTTGAGACCATGATTCCACGAACAACCAAGCTGGCCGAGGCGCCGAGCTTCGGTAAACCCATCATTTATTACGACAAATACAGTTCCGGCTCGGCCGCGTATGAACTGCTGGCGCAGGAAGTTTTGGAGCGCATTGCCAATAATTGTCCATGAAATCGCAAAATCGGGAAAGTTTCAAACCGGCCAGGCGGTAGAATTTCCAGAAATTGAATCGTCGCTTGCCGCGACACAACCATTTGACTAACCTACAACTGATTTTTAACTATGGCGAAAGAAATTCTCGAAATGCTCGTTGAGTCGGCCACGATGGAACTGCCCGACACAAAAACCATCCACCTCAAATGGCCGGACGGCCACGCTCCCGAATTCAAGACCGGTCAGTTCATCACGCTTTACTGGCCAGACACGACGAATTACAAACGCGCCTACTCACTCTCGTCCTGCGCGCTGGATCGCGGCTTTTACGAAGTCACCGTCAAGCGCGACGGCAAGATGGGCACGCGCATCGTGGATTGGGCGAAGGCCGGCGACAAACTGTTCGTCATCCCGCCCGTCGGAAAATTTCTGCCGGTTTACGAGCCGGCCAAACATCTTGTCTGCATCGCGGGCGGTTCGGGCGTGACGCCGTTCCGCGCCTACGCGCGCGAAGCCACGCGCCGGAAATTGGAAACAAAAATCACCGTGCTTTACAGCGTTCGCCAGCCGAAGGACATCATCTTTAACGCCGAATTTCGCGAACTGGAAAAGGAAAATCCAAATTTCAAATTTCACGTCACCTGCACGCGCGCGACGCCGGAAGACAATTGGACCGGCCGCACCGGCCGCATCACGCCCGAATGGATCAAGGAATTCGCCACCGACCTGCCGAACACGGTTTTCTACGCCTGTGGCCCGAACGCGCTCGTGGATTTTGCCGAGGAACTGGTCATCCACGGCCTCGGTATGCCGAAGGAGCAGATGAAGACGGAGAAGTGGGGCTGAACAAGCCGCAGATTTTCACAGATGAAACACAGATAAGAAATTGAAATCAAATTCGCGAAAATCTGTGTAATCTGCGGATAAAATGTTTTCGTCTGTGTTAATTTGTGTCCATCTGTGGCTAAAATGATTTCATGTTAAAGCGCACCGCATTATTTTCCGCGCACCAGCAGCTCGGCGCGAAGCTGATTGATTTCGGCGGCTGGGAAATGCCGGTGCAATACACGAGCATCACCGACGAACATCTCGCCGTCCGCAACGCCGCCGGAATTTTCGACATCTCGCACATGGGCGAAGTCACCGTCAGCGGTGCGGCGGCGGCGGAATTTCTCAATCAGCTTCTCACGAACGACATCAATAAACTCACACCCGGCCTCGGCCAATACACGCTCATGTGCAACGAGCGCGGCACCGTGATTGACGATCTTTACGCCTACCGTCTTTGCGGTGATGTTTATTTTCTCGTCATTAACGCGAGCCGCATCGAGGCGGATGTGGCCTGGATTCAGGCACAAGCGGCAAAGTTTCCCCGGTGCAGCGAATTAAGTCTGACCGACGCCTCGCACAATTACGCCGCCATCGCCGTGCAAGGCCCGCGCGTGAAGGAATTCATCAATGACGTTATTCCCGGCGCATCCATCTCGGCCATGCGCGTTGCGCGCGTGACTAATTTGCAAAAAAATCAAATCGGTGGATTCAAATTTGAAAATCAAAGCGTCCTTGTCTCGCGCACCGGCTACACCGGCGAGGACGGATTTGAAATCGTTGGCAGCGACGAATCCATACGACACCTCTGGAATAAAATTCTATCAGTCGGCGCGGCGTTTGGAATCAAACCGTGCGGCCTCGGCGCACGCGACACGTTGCGCACGGAAGTCTGCTATCCGCTTTATGGCCACGAACTCGATGAGAACACCACGCCGATTGAAGCCGGCGTCGGATTTTTTGTCTCGCTCGACAAGGGCGAATTCAACGGCCGTTCCGTTCTCGCGGAGCAAAAAACAAACGGCGTGAAAAAGAAACTCGTCGCCTTCAAGATGACCGACAAATGCGCGCCGCCGCGTCCGCACTATCCAATCTGGGCGGACGGCGCGTCCGTCGGCGAAGTCGTCAGCGGCACCCAAAGTCCGTCGCTCGGCATCGGCATCGGCATGGGTTATGTGCCGCCGGAATTCACGAAGGCGGACTCGAAAATTGAAATCGAGATTCGCGGCAAACGCTTCGCTGCTGTCGTGGTTCCCAAACCCATCTACCGAAAACAGGCTAGCTCCCCTGCCCGGCTTCAACTGCGCAAAAGAAAAACCCCCGATTTGCCATTCAATAAGTGAGCAGTTCCAGTTCGCGAATTCCATTGTCCGTCAACTGCCAGCGTCCCCTGCGCTGCACGACGAACTTGCGGCAGGGATTCGCCGTGGCGACCGGAGCATTGACGGACAGCAGTTGGATTTTCGCGCGGCTTTTGATTTCCGATTCGGCGCGCGGCATCAGCGCGAACGCCACGCCGTTGTAGTTCAGCGAAATTTCGTAGCCGGCCACGCCTTCTTTTTCCGCGACGGGATTTTTCAGCACCAGCGCGACATAGCGTTTCAGATATGGAAAACTGGTGTCGCGCACCAGCACGCGGCACAGTTCCGTCTGTCCGCGCAAAAAATTCAGCAGGCTGAAGGGCTTCGCCGGTTCATGCTCGGCAAGCAAAATTTCGCGCGGGTCGAGACCGTTGAGATTCTGCCCGTTCCACTCGCCGTGATCGTTGCGTTCGCCCGGCGATTTTTTTTTGAACCACGCGGCGAAGTTGTCGTTGACCAGCACGTTCAGTTCAAAATGGACGTGCGCGCGGTCTTTCGCGATCGTTTCGGCATCCGAGGTGCGGCCCATGGTGCCAATGACTTCGCCACCCTTGACCGGTTCGCCAATTTTCAGTCCGGGCTTCACCGCGCTCAAATGCCCATAGAGCGAATAAATTTCCAGCCCCTCGATGACATGACGCACGACAATGTAGTTCCCGTAGTTCGACAGTCCCGGCTTGGTGTTGAAATACATCACCGTGCCGTTGGCGGTGGCCATCACCGGATCGGTCGGCTCGCCGCGCCGGTCCGTCTGCAAATGGCGGATGTCCAGCCCTTCGTGCATCCTTGTGCCGCTGTTGCGCACACAGCCGAAACTGCCGCTCGTCCACGGCTTGTCCGGTGCGGTCGGCGCGAAGAACTTCAATTCCTCGCCCGGCTGGTAGAGCGCGTGGTTCGCCGTCGGAAATTGAAACGGCGATTGTGCCAACAAGTTTAATCCGGAAAACAGGACGGCCGCGAGCAGGTCGCGGCGGAAACGGTGAAAAATCATTTTGACGAATCGGTTTGAAATTTCTTGGCGGAGTTGTTCAACCTGTCCACGAACTGCTGCGCCTCGTCATGCGACATGTCCGGCGTGAACGTCAGAATGCCGTTGGCGATGCGGCCGGTGATGATTGGCGCGGCCAGCCAGCGGGCGTCATCCGGCGTGTCGCCCCATTGTCCAAAGATCACGAGATGCTTTCCTGGATTGGCCGCCAGAGTTTGTTCCAGCATCCAGCCGCCCGTTTCGTCAAACTTCAACTGGATTGCAAATCCGCCCTCCGCTTCGATAAGCCGGGCCGCGAGCAGGTTGGCTTCCGATAAAAATGGCTGCGGACTGATCGTCAGCAGCACCGGGCTGGCGCGCACCACCGAAACCGTTTTGATCTGGTCCGGCAGGTTTGCCGAGCTTTGCACATGAATGTGGATCGTGCCCAACGGCTCCGACTTGTCTTTTTTAAACGTGCTGCAGCCGCCGGCCAGCATCAGCGCCAGCAGCGCCGGCAAATAAAGATTGAATCGTCGCGCGTAAAAATTCATAGTTCCCACACACGAAATCGCAACCCGCGAACAATGTAAAGACACTTATGGGAAAACAACACAACAAAGCCGAACACAAAAAACGCCGCAAGGCCTACCTCAAACGCAAAAAAACCGCCGTCAAGGCGAAGCTGACGGCTGCAAAGAAATAACCGCTGGCAAAACAACCATCAGGCCGTCCGACCGGACGGCCTCTTTTATTTTGCGGCCCGGATTTCACACCAGCCGGATTGCGCCGTCCGCGTTCATTTCCGCGACCGCATTGAAAATGTCATGTTGCAGACAAAACGCCACGTCCGCACGCAGTTCGGGAATGTCCAGCAGACGCCGACCGTTGCAGGAACTGCCAATCGCCGCCGGCAAGGCGGACTGCAACTGCAGGAAACTCTGCCGGGCGACCTCGGTGGAATCCGACAAGGTGGGGCGGGCGTCCCCGCGAGCCGATAATAAATCCGCCAGCGCGCCTGCCGCCAGCACGTCCTCCATTGCCACGCCTACGCCCGTGCCGGCGCAGACCAGCAAAAGTTCTGCGAAATTTTTCTGCTGAAGAAACTTTGCCGTCGCCGACAAATTTAGGAACGACGACGCCAGAACAATTTTCGCGCCCGCGCAGGCGCGCAACGCGCGTGTGCCGTTCGTCGTCGTGGAGACGATGGTTTTGCCGCGCACTTTTTCCGGCGTGTATTCGCGCGGCGAATTGCCGAGATCGAAATCAATGCCCTCGGCGGAAATGCGGACGCCGTTGCGTTCACCGCCGAGCAAAATGGATTCTGGCTTCTGACTTCTGGCTTCTGACTTCTTGATTGCCAGCGCCTCGGCGATTTCGCTGACGGGGATGATGGCTTGGGCACCGTGGTGCAGCGCGGTCACAAATGTGCTGGTCGCGCGCAGCACGTCGAACACGACGCACGCGGTCGCGCGCAAATCGCGTTGGGCGAGCGCGGGCAATTCCGCCGGCGTCAGGATGGTTTCAATTTTCATTTTGCGTCGCGCGAAGGACGCGAAGGCGGCAAAGGAAATTTGCAGTCTATCTAAATAATGGGGAACGCGGTCATTCGTAAGGTGGAAGTCCTCTGGCAATACGTCTCTGCTTCATGTATGTAACCATATCTTCCGGTGTCTTCAAGTCATCTGACTTGAAAATCATCTTCTGCGTGCGCCGGATATTCGCATACCAATTCTGCCAATCTTGCTCCCATGTGGCGAAGCCACCGTCTGGTCGCTCACCAGCTTTCTCTCTGTCAATAGTGCTCTCAACTATTTGCTTCCAACTCTCTTCTTCGGTGAACGTCCCAACATAATGCACGTGTCCGCTGCTATCTGATTGATACTCCACGACGCGATCTGCACAGCCTGCAATTACAAAACTGCAAACTGATAAAAGAATCAAATTCGTGATGACTTTATTCATGGCACGCTCGCAAGCATGATTGATTTTTGCAATTTCAGCTTTCATCTAGGCTTATGAAAGTTGACCGGCAATTTTTTATCAAGCAAAAGCTATTTCAATTTCGTCCGCATGTAATGAAAAAGATATTGCTGCGCGTAACCGGCGTGCGGGCCGAAATGCGTGGCGGCAAAGCGGCGCAGGCGTGGCTCGCTGGCGCGGCGGCGCGGGAAATAAAGCCGTTGCAGCGCGCGTTCAATCCAGACATCCACGGGAAACGCGGAATCAAATCCGTAGGCGAAGAGCAAAACGCAGTCGGCAATCTTCCCGCCGACGCCGCGCAGTTTCATCAATTCGGCGCGGGCGACGGAGTAATCCAGAGCGCGGATTTGTTCCAAATCAAATTTTCCCTCGGCAATCTGCCGCGCGGCGGCGAGCAGGCTGGGCGCGCGAAAACCCATTTTGCAGTCGCGGAGTTCGGTTTCGGTTACGGCGGCGATGCGTTGTGGCGTGGGGAAGGCGACGGGCAATGCTGGCGTAGCGGCTTTCGGCAGAAAGCCGCATTTATCATCTTGCAAGGGTTTGCGGCGCTCTGCCGAGACGCCGCTACAAGGTTCGCCGAACCGTTCGCAGAGCAGCGCGACGATCTGCCGGATTTGGACGATTTGTTTCGTGGAGGACAGGATGAACGAAGCGAGACATTCCCACGGGTCTTGCCGGAGCAGTCGCAGTCCGCGACAACTGGCGACAGCGTTGCGCATGGGTTCGTCGTCGGGAAAGCTTTTCAGCACGGCGTCAAAATCAATTTCCGTCTGAAGAAATTCGCGGAGAAAATTCCAGTTCTCAATCGGCGCGGCGGTTGCGGCGTAGATGCCATTTTCCATTTGCGTGAGCCGGACAAAGTGCCTGCCGATGACGCCGTGCCAGGAATTTTCAATTTGTCGCCAGCGAAAAACCTGGCCGGAGTCGAGCGTGGCGGCGAGATCGTAATCACGGACGGGCAGGAGAATTTCCGTCGCAGCCATTTTATTTCAAGTTGTAACAGGCGAAAAGCTGCACGCGCTGGAAGACGCGGTCGCCGAGACGCACTTCGCGCATGCCGAGGTTGGTGACGGATTCAAATTCGGCGGCGATGCGCGGGGGCGCGGGTTGCGGCGGCGGGACGTTGCCGTATTGAATCGGTTCATGCTTGAGCCATTTCCAAAACCAGTCAGGTTCAAGCGGGCTGGGATCAAGGCGGATGACGTAAAGGGCGTTCTGTCCACGACGATGTTCGCGGTAATTGTATTCGTCCCAAAAATAAAACTGGTTCGCCGGCGCGTCAGAATCAATGCAATAGACAAGCGGTTCGTTTGACTCCGCCGCCGCGCGGGCCGCAGGCGAATAAAAAGTGTAAAGCCCGGTCGTGCCGTAATGGTCGGCAATGATGAAGGAATTTGTGCCGAGTTTTTCGCGTTCGTTTTCGACGAGCAGCGCCGTTTCGCGCCAGCCACGCACGCGGTGCGTCGGGTCTTTTTCGCCGGGCAGCTTGCTGCCGGCCAGCCGACCAATGAGGTCGCTGTCATACATGAACACGGAAGCAAAAATGCCGATGACGAGGCCGCCGATGAAAAATGGTTTCGCGGCACGCAAGCGTTCATGCCAGAACAATGCCATGAGGCAGAACAGCGGCGGCATGGAAGCGGCAATCCAGTTCGGATACACGCGCGAATGAAAGGAATAAAGCCAGTGGCCGAGAAAAACCGGCGCGCCCATGCAGAACAGAAAAAGCCAGAGCGGTTTTTCCCGGCGTCGTTTCCAGAACGCGACGGCGGCCCAGATCATGCCGATGAAAAAAAACGGGTTCAACAGTCCGGCTTCCGCACCGGTGAAATCCCAGAAATAATTCAGCGTCGGTTTCCAGCGGCCGTGCAGACCGGCGTCGCCCGCGACGTGCGTGACGGTGATCCAGCCGTGCTGCCAGTTCCAGATCACGACAGGCAAAGTGCAGAGTCCGAAGACGACCAGTGCGAGCCACGGCCCGGCCTTTTTCAAATGAATCCGCGCCGCCGGTTGCAGCGCGAAGAAAATAATCCAGCAGATGATTTGCATCAGCGCGGTGTATTTGCAGAGGAAGCCCAGCCCCATCGCCAGGCCGACGATGAGCCAGTCGCGCGTTTTGCCGTCAGGCTGCACCGCGCGCCAGCCGGCGACGACCGCCCACATCCAGCACAACACAAGCGGCGGGTCAATCGTCATCAGGATGGAACCGGCCACGAGGAGCGGCGTGGCGAACGTGACCATGAGCATCCAAAACGCGGTGCGTCCGCCGGTTTCACGAGCCAGAAAACGCAGCACGACCAGGCTCAAAATCGCGGCGAACAGCGGCGAAAAAAACCGCACGCCGAGTTCCGTGTCGCCGAACACCGACGTGCTCGCCCACTGGATCAACGCGATGCCCGGCGGCTTGCTGTAGTAAGACAACGCGAGATGTTTCGACCACAGCCATTGATACGCCTCGTCCTCGCTCAAGCCGATGATGCCGCTGCGGAGATAAATCCAACGCCCGATCAGCGACAGCACGATGACGACGTAGCCAAGTTTCAACCAATGCGAATCAGTGGCTGAAGATTGAAGATTGGAGGTTGAAGGCTGCGGGTTCAGCAGATTTGGCAACCGTTGATGCCACAGCGGAAAGAATTTTTTGCCGGTAAAATTCCAAATTGCCTGCGCCAAAAACAGGAAGACAATGGCGTAGCCCGAGCCAAGAATCGCGCCCGTCAGCACGTCGCTCGGATAATGCACGCCGTTATAGACGCGGGAGAATGCCACCGCCGCCGCGAAGGGAAACATGAACCAGCCGCTGCGCCGGTAAATCAAAAAGAAAACCATCGCGACGGCAAAACAATTGGCGGCGTGGGCCGAGGGCATGCTGCGGCGGTTGGCGTTGGCGGGGAGCGAGCCGTCGGCCAGCGGTGCGACGTAGCCCTTGCCAACCTCGCCAAAATGCCGCGCGTCGGGCAGCGTGACGAACGGGCGCGGACGGGCGACGGCTTTTTTGATGGTGCCGACGATGAGCGGATCGCCGAGCGCCACGACGAGAATTGCCAGCAGCGTGCAAATTCGCAGCCGCGTCGAACCGAAAATAAAAATCACCGGCGCGGCGATCACAATCGCGATCAGCCACGGCACGCCGACGCCGCTCAAGACCGGCATGAGCCAGTCGAAGAACGGATTGGCCAGCGTGCCGTTGATGAAATGAAACAGCGCGGTGTCGAGCGATGGCAGCCAGTGCATTGATGTGAGCCTAACAAAAGCACAGCTTTTGAAAAATAAATACCGCCTTTGACAGCGCGCCGACGCGCCTCAATAAACGATGAGCGAGCGGACGGGGAAGCCGGACAGTTTTTCGCGGCCATTGAGAAATTTCAATTCGATGAGAAAGCCGGCCTCGACAATTTTTCCGCCGAGCTTTTGCACCAGCGCGGCGGCGGCGGCGGACGTGCCGCCGGTGGCGAGCAGGTCGTCAATCAGCAGCACGCGGGCGCCGGGCTTCAGAGCGTCAATGTGCATCGCCACGGTCGCCTGGCCGTATTCGAGCGCGTAATCCTGTTCGTGTGTTTGATGGGGCAGCTTGCCTTTTTTGCGGACGGGCACGAAACCAGCCTTCAATTTTATGGCGGCAGCGGCGGCGAAAATAAAACCGCGCGCGTCAATGCCCACGACGGCGTCCACCGAGCCAGGCGAAAACTTTTCCGTGAGCAGGTCAATCGCGCCGGCGAAAAGCCGCGCATCGGCGAGCACGGGCGTGATGTCCTTGAACTGGATGCCCGGCTTGGGAAAATCCGCGACGTTGCGGATGGCGGCTTCGATTTCAGCGGGTGTGACGGGATTGGGCATGGCTCAATTGGTTTTGGTTTTTTCCTTTTCCAATTTTTCGATCATCTTGCGGAGTTTGCGAAGCGCGAGGTTTTGAATCTGGCGGATGCGTTCGCGCGTGACGCCGAATTTTACGCCGACTTCCTCCAAAGTTTTTTCGTTGCCGCCGTCGAGGCCGAAGCGGTAGCGCAGAATCGTCGCCTCGCGCTCGTCGAGATGCTTGACCATGTCCTGCAACATGCTGATGACGGTCTTGTCCTCCAGTTCGTCATAGGGATTGACGGCGCGTTCGTCCTCGACGATCTCGGAAAAATTGTTGGAATCATCGTCGCCCACTGGCGCGTCCAGTGACGCGGGGCGGATGGACGCGGTGCGCATCTGCGAAATGCGCGCGGCGGTGGTGCCGAGTTCGGCGGCGAGTTCCTCGTCGGTCGGTTCGCGGCCCAGTTCTTCCTGCAATTTCATCGCCGTGCGGCGCATCTTGGAAATCTTGTCCACCAGATGCACCGGCAGCCGAATGGTCTTGGACTGGTTGGCCAGCGCGCGTTTGATGGACTGCTTGATCCACCAGGAACCGTAGGTGGAAAGTTTGCCGCCCTTCTTTGGATCGAAGCGTTCGACGGCTTTCATCAGGCCGATGTTGCCTTCGCTGATGAGGTCGAGCAGCGGCAGGCCGATGCCTTCGTAGTCGCGCGCGATTTTCACGACGAGGCGCAGGTTGGCCTTGATCATGTGTTCGCGCGCTTTTTTGTCGCCCTTCTTGATGCGCGCGGCGAGCTGGATTTCCTCGTCCGGCGTGAGCAATTTCACCTGCCCGATTTCGCGCAGATAAAGCCGGATGGCCGTGTCGCCGTCGTGCCGTTCCGATTCGCGGCGGATGAACGAAGTCGTGTCGCCATCGAGGGGTTTGGGTTCGGGAATTACATACGGAACGGCTGCCGGCGCCTGTCCGGGTTTTGCTTTTGCCGGAACGGAAGTATTTTTCTTCCCCCGCGTCCCGGTCGCCTTGCGTTTTATTTTCTTCGCCGCCATAAATGGGTGGAAAAGTTAAACGGGGAAAGTCAGGCCGCAAGCAAATTAACTGCGCCGCGCTGCGGAAATGAAATACAGCAGTTGCAGCACCGAGCTGACCAGCGCGGCGACATAGGTCAGCGCGGCGGCGTCCAGCACCTTGCTGACGCCCGCGCGTTCCGATTCATGCATCAAGCCGAGACGGAAAAGCTGCTCCTTGGCGCGGGCGCTGGCATCATATTCCACCGGCAAGGTGACGAGTTGGAACAGCGTCAGCACGGCGAAGATCGCGACGGCGATGAGCAGAAAATGCGGCAACAGATGCAGGAAATAGCCCAGCACGATGACGCCCATCCACGCGTAACTGGCGAACTGCGTCACCGGCACCAGCGACATCCGCAGGTTGAACAGCGTGTCCTGATGCAGATGTTGCAACGCATGGCCGGCCTCATGCGCCGCCACGCCGACCGCCGCGATGGTGCGACCATGAAAATTGTCCGACGAGAGAAACAGCGCCTTCTTCGTCGGGTCGTAATGATCGCTCAAACGACCGCCGACTTCCTCCACCGGCACGTCCATCAAACCGGCCTGGTCCAGGATGCGCCGCGCCGCTTCCGCGCCCGTCATGCCTGAATCCACCGGCACCTGGCTGTATTTGCTGAAGGCCGAACGGAGTTTCATCTGCGCCCAGATGCCAATGAGCAGGCCGGGCAGCAGCCCGAACAACAAATAATGTGAATCCCAAAACAACATAAACTCAATTCAATTGACAGCGCGCCGCGAAATTCATTCAACGGAACGCGCCGTTCATGCTGAAATTAAAGCATGAAATCCGCCGCCGCGCAATGTTCATAGGCGTCTCGCCACATTGGGAAAATGGTGATGGGGCGTTATGTTTCCCGTTCGTGGGCTGGACGATTTGGGGAGCGTGCGCGTCCCGTGTGCAGGTTCGGGCGTCGCGCCCGAACCCTCGTTGGACAAATCAGTTGGTTGACGGGTTTTCGGCGCGACGCCGAAAACGGCAACCGGGACGGTTGCGCTCCCTATTCCGAATGCGCATGGGCCACGGACTCTTTTCCCGTATTCATCTTGGGATGGACAAGCGGCATAAAAATGGAATTTGTCTGGACTGCTATTCTTGCTAGGCGCAAATTTGAGTCCATGAAATCACCGTCAAGGACTCTGCTCTCCTACAAAGTTAACATGGAATCAGGACGTGCCATCATAGAGTGCATGATCGCTCTCCACCCTGCTCGGACTGAATCCTTGAAGGCTGAAGCCAACTTTATTCCCGACGATCCACCCTGTGGCCGCGGTTCTGTCTTTGTCACGCTTCATTGGCCAAATTTTACGGGTTTTCCTAAAGTTATCTGTGAAACCGATATGAGGGGTTTCGGAATCCTACACAACAGCTTTAATCCCGATTTTGATATATTCACCTTTGAGAAAGAGGGTATGAAATTATGTGTAGTTTCAGGGGAGTATCGTTTTGCCCTATTGGGAATACGGCTAGTCTGATTTCAAGAGGATGAAAGCCAAACGTAATTTGATTCAGATTTGCCTGCTGTGTGCGGTTGTGCTGCCCGTTGTGGTGCAAGCCCAATTTGCTTTCACCACCAATAACGGCGCGATCACCATCACTAAATACACCGGTAACGCCGCCGCAGTGACCATCCCAAGCACGACCAATGGTTACTAGGTCACCACCATCGGAACCAATGCGTTCTACAATTGCACCAACCTGACTAGCGTCACCATCCCCAACAGCGTCACCAACATCGGACAACAAGCGTTCTTTGGCTGCACGAAGCTGACCAAGGCCGCGATCCCCGACAGCATCACCAGCACTGGGTGGGGTATGTTCGAAGACTGCACTAGTCTGACCAACGTCACCATAGGCACCAGCCTCACCAGTATCGGAGTCGATACGTTCCGGTATTGCAGCAGCCTGACCAGCGTAACGATCCCCAACGGCGTCATCAACATCGGGAATGGGGCGTTCGGTGAATGCATCAGCCTGGCCGGTGTCACTATCCCCAACAGTGTCACTGCAATCGGGTGGCAAGCGTTCATTAGCTGCACCAGCCTGACCAACGTAACGATCCCCAATGGGGTCATCGACATCGGGTATGCGGCGTTTGCTCAATGCACCAGCCTGGCCGGCGTCACAATTGGCACTAATGTTACCACCATCGGCGACGGTGCGTTCTATGACTGCACCAGCCTGACCAGCGTCACGATTGGCACCCACGTCACTAGCATCGGAAGCGGGGGGAACGGGATTGGCGCGTTTCAAAGTTGCGTCAGGCTGACCAGCGTCACGATCCCCGCCAGCGTTAGTTATATCGCACCGCTTGCGTTCGCTGGCTGCACCAACCTTACCAGCGTCTATCTCCAAGGCAACGCTCCCGGCGTAAATTCGACTGCGTTCTCCGGTGACAATCATACGACCATCTATTACTTGCCTTGGTCCACAGGCTGGGGAGCGAACTTTGGCGGTGTCCCGACGTGGAACCCGCAGGTGCAGAGCAGCGGCCCCAGCTTCGGCGTGCATACAAATCGGTTTGGATTCAACATCACCGGTAACAGCAACTTGGTTGTTGTAGTTCTAGCAAGCACCAATTTTGCCGCGCCAAACTGGTTTCCGATAACGACGAATCCTCTCGTCAACGGCTCGTTTTATTTCAGTGATCCGCAGTGGACGAATTATTCCAGTCGTTTCTACCGCCTTCGATCACCGTAAGAGTTACCGCACAATCGCGGTCAAATCCCAGTTCTTGAACTTCACCATGTCGAGGCCGTGAGCTTGAATGAGAATTCCATTCGTTTCCGGCAGATTGGCCAACGCATCTGTCGGCAAAACGAGAATGAACGGCGGCGTGTTCGTCAGAAAATTCTTCGCCTGTTCAACGCTGCCGAGCGTGACGGTGTTGGTGATGACGCTGCGGAATTTCCAAACCAAGCTCGGTTCGGTGTAGCCAAAGCAGCCAACCTTGGTTTCCGCGCGGACGTGCGGCTGCACCTCGTGCCAAAGATTTTCCGTGAGCAGATAATTTCTGCCAACGGAACAAAACCCCAGCATCAGCACCAGAATGAAAATCGCCATCGCCGCGAATCGTTTGCCGAACCACGCGAAGGAAATTTGTTCGCGTCCGAGCTGCAACGCCAGCCACAGTGCGATGCACGGGAACGCGGGCATCGTGTAATGCGGCAGTTTGGTTTTGACGAGCGAGAACACGACGAAGACCAGCAGCGCCTGCACCACCAGATACCAGCCGATTTCGTCGCGACCGCGCTCCGGCCACCAGCGTCGCAACGCCGACGGCACGCGCGAGGACCACGGAAAAAAGCTGACGAAGAACGTCACGAAATACAGCGGCAGCAGCAGAATGAAACCGGACCAGCCCTTGAGTCCGTGGCTGTCAATCACACCGACGGAACGGAAAATGACGTGTTCGCCGATGCCTACATTCAGGAATTGTCCGTGTGTCTGTTCCAGCGCGGGAATTCCCCAAAGCGAGGTAAGCGCAACGGCCACGCAAAGTCCGGCGAGCGTTTCAAACAACGGCAAACGGAAATCATTTTTCCGCAGCGCGCGGCCAAGAATCATCCCGCCGAGCGGCAGCCAGGCGACCGGGCCTTTCGCCAGAAATCCCAGCGCGAGAGTGACGTAAAAAATCCACCACCAGATTTTACGGCGCGGATTTTCCGGGCGCGTCAGTTCCCAGCCGCTCCACACGGCGAGCGTAAAAAAGAACACCATCGCCATGTCCGCCGTGGCCACGCGCCCAATGATGGCAACGTGCAGTCCGGCCAGAAACAGCGCGCCGGCGATGAAGGCGGTTTTGGCGTCGCCGGAAATTTTTCGGCCCCAGCGCACGAGCAGCAGCGCCGTCGCGGTGGTGAACAGCACGGACGGCAGGCGCGCGGCAAAAGGATTTTCGCCGAACACGCGATAACACGCGCTCTGGCACCAGTAGATTAAAATGGGTTTGTCGAAGCGCCACGCGCCGTTGAACCACGGGACGACGTAATCGCCGCGCTGGAGCATTTCGCGCGAGGCCTCGGCAAAGCGCGTCTCGTCACGGTCGGTGAGCGGCAGAATCCAGTTGCCCGCGAGCAGCAGCACAAGGCTCAAAACCAGGATCGAGCGTTGTGGTTTCGCGGCGAGTTTTTCCAGCCAGGATTGCATCGGGGGCAAAGTCTAGGGCTGACATTCAAAAGCGGCAAACCTGAATGCGGAAAATCAGCGCAAACGAGATTCCATGTGAAAACTTCTGTTCTGATCGGGCAACCAAGCTTCACGCGCTCCTGCGTCCGGTTTTAATCTGTGCCAGCGGCGTCTTTGCCTCAACACTTCTTCGGCGAACTGCATGGCGTTGAGCGTGGTTGAACGCCGTCGTTCGGCCCAATTTTGGGCCTCAATTTCATTTGACAGGGCCGGAAAAGTGGGGAATTGTGCAGCACTTTGAAATCAGAACCAAAGTCGGGCAAATTTTGTATTTTGGGAGAATGAAAATTTGGCAGAATTTTTTCGGATGCGTTCACTTGGACGGGGGCGTCAAAGGGCGTTGGCTTGTTCTCCCAGCCGTTCTGGCAACCATGTCGCTTGCCAGCTTCGCCGACAGCTCCGCCGCTTATTTGACCATCGGTGGCACGGTGAACCGCACAATTTCCGTCACCGTGACGCCGCAGAACAATTACAACAGCCTTGATCTGGTCAATGGTGAAACCGAAAAACTTGTGGCCATCGTCAATGAGCGCTCCAATGACAAGGCGGGTTACGTCGTCACCCTCACCAGCACCGGTGCCGGTTCGACCAGCCAGGCCGTTCTCCAGCCGGCAACTCCCGGCAATCCCGACACGATTGCCTACACCCTGAAATATGGCGGCACGCCGGTCATTCTCAACCAAGGCAGCTGCACTTTGACCGGTGCCGGAGGAAAAACCTCAAGTGCCGGAACCAACAACCTGCTCAAGGTGACCATCCCGGCAGCAGCCGGGGTTGCTGCCGATGCTTATTCGGATACGTTGAAGCTCACGATTCAGGGCAATTGATCCGATTGAGCCGTGCTAAAGTAAGGCGGGGACAAAATTTTCCGACGCATGGCTTGACCTTTTGCGGCAAATCTTCATTATACGCAACCCGGCAGTTCCGCCGCTTTTCCCATTCGCGTCCGTCTGGCGCGTCGGGTATTTGGCAGCGTGAGTCAACCGGTCATTTACGATATGCAGCACATTAGAAACATCGCCATCATCGCGCACGTTGACCACGGCAAGACGACGCTCGTGGATTGCCTGCTCAAGCAGTCGGGCACCTTCCGCGCCAACCAGCATGAATCCACCGACGAACGCCTGATGGATTCCATGGATTTGGAAAAGGAAAAAGGCATCACCATCCGCGCCAAAAACGCCGCGTTCAAATACAAGGATTTTCACATCAACATCGTGGACACGCCCGGCCACGCGGATTTCGGCGGCGAGGTCGAGCGCATCATGAACATGATTGACGGCGTGCTGCTCGTCGTAGATTCCGCCGAAGGTCCGCAGGCGCAGACGCGCTTCGTGCTGCGCAAGGCGCTCGAAGCCGGCGCGAAACCGATTGTGGTCATCAACAAGATTGACCGCGAGAACGCGAACCCGAAGAAGGTGCTCGATGAAGTGTTTGAACTGTTCGTGTCGCTCAACGCGACGGATGAGCAGCTTGATTTTCCGTTCATTTATTGCTCGGCCAAGCTGGGCTACGCCAAAACCGAACTCACCCACGTCACCGGCACGATGGAGCCGTTGTTCGACGCCATCGTGAAACACATTCCCTCGCCGCGCGCCAAGGCGGGCGACGGTTTTCAAGTGCTCGTCGCCAACCTGGATTACAGCGACTATGTCGGGCGCATCGCCTTCGGAAAAATCGTCGAAGGCAAGGTGAAGGTCGGCGACCCCGCCATCTGCCGCCACGGCAACGGCAAAATCACCAAGGGAAAAATCACCGCCATTTACCATTTCGAGGGCATGAAGCGCATCGAAATCCAGGAGGCCCACGCCGGCGACATCGTCGGCCTCACCGGTTTTGAAGATGTTTTCATCGGCGAAACCATCTGCGATTCCGAGGCGCGCGCGATGCTGCCGTATATCCCGATTGATCCGCCGACCATCCAGATGGAATTCGCCGTCAACGACGGCCCGCTCGCCGGCCAGGACGGCAAGCTCGTCACCGCACGCCACATTTGGGATCGCCTCGTGAAGGAAATCCGCACCAACGTCGCCCTCCGCATCGCGCAGACGAGCGACCCCAAAGTTTTCGCCGTCAGCGGCCGCGGCGAAATGCAGATCGCCATTCTCGTCGAGCAGATGCGCCGCGAAGGCTACGAAGTTTTGGTGTCGCGCCCGGAAGTGCTTTGGAAAAAAGGCGAGGACGGCACATTGCTGGAGCCGATTGAAAAATTGTTCGTGGAAGTTCCGAGCGAAAACCTCGGCGCGATCATGGAAAATCTTTCCGGCCGCAAGGCGCAGATCACGAACATGAACCATGTCGGCAACCAGGTTTCCGTCGAGGCGCTCGTGCCGATGCGCGGCCTGATTGGTTTTGAAACCGACCTCGTCAACCAGACCAAAGGCATGGGCGTGATGAGCCATCTCTTTCACGAATACGGTCCGGACTGCGGCGAAATTGCCGCGCGCAAAAACGGCTCGCTCGTCAGCATGGACCAGGGCGAAGCAACCAGTTACGCCCTGAACATGGTGCAGGAACGCGGCCGCCTGATGGTCGGGCCGGGCGAAATGATTTACATCGGCATGATCGTCGGCGAGAACGCGCGCGAGAACGACATTCCCGTCAATCCCGTTAAGGAAAAGCGCCTCACGAATATGCGCTCGCAGGGTGACGGCAAAGGCATCCAGCTCGCGCCGCCGATGCGGTTGAGCCTCGAACGCGCGCTGGAATACATTGACGTGGACGAATTCGTGGAAGCCACGCCGAAGAATCTCCGCCTGCGTAAAAAGGAACTGGACGAAACCAAGCGCAAACGCTCCGAGAAATCCCGCGTGATCAAGTTCGTGCAGGAATAAAAGCGTCTCAACAATTGAGATTCGCAAACCCGGTGCTTGTCCGATCCGGCAAAAATTGAATTGCGCCTCGCCAGTCGCCATTGAGCTGGCTCATGGCAAAATGTTGCAAAAAGCGAAGCCGGTTTATTTTTCTTTCGTGTATTTCGTGTCTTTCGCGGTTAAATTTTTACCGTGAAAATTTTATTCATCGGCGACATCGTCGGGTCTCCGGGCCGGCGCGCGGTCAAGGAACTTCTGCCGAAACTGCGTGAACAGCACGACCTCGATGTCATCATTGCCAACGGTGAAAACTCCGCCGGCGGCAACGGCATCACGCCGGACATCGCCGAGGAACTGTTCGGCTACGGCGTGGACGCCATCACCACCGGCGATCATTTGTGGGACCAAAAGGAAGTCATGGAACTATTGCAAAACGAACCGCGCTTTCTCCGTCCGCTGAATTATCCGCCCGGCACGCCCGGCAAAGGCAGCGCGATTTTGAAAATCCGCGACCTGCCGCCCATCGCCGTGATGAACGTGCAAGGCCGCACCTTCATGCAGCCGCCGTTGGACAATCCGTTCACGCTCGCGCTTGAGGAGGCGAAATGGCTACGCCAGCACACGCCGATCATCTTCGTGGATTTTCACGCCGAGGCGACCTCGGAAAAAATCGCGTTCGCGCGGATGCTTGACGGCCAGGTCAGCGCGGTCATCGGCACGCACACGCATGTGCAGACGGCAGACGAGCAGATTTTTCCCGGCGGCACGGCGTATCTGACCGACGCCGGCTTCACCGGCCCGCACGAAAGCGTTTTGGGCCGCGAAATTGTGCCGGTCGTCACGCGTTTCCGCACCGCCATGCCGCAACGGTTTGAAGTGGCCCGCAACGACGTGAAGCTGCAAGGCGCGGTGATTGAAATTGAAAACGCCAGCGGCAACGCGGTGAAAATCCAGCGCGTGTCAGAAGCCGTTCAAGTCTGATTGTTCTTCCGCCGCCGCCGTTTTGTCGGTGGCTCGTTTTACGCCAATGGCGACGGCGTTTTCTGGAACTTGAAAACTTTCACCGGCGAGCAATTGTCCGATGGTTCGGATTTGAAAAATGGGAATTTTCTTTTTGCCGAGCGGCGTTGTATAAAAGCCCATTGCCTCCGCTTCCTGCTTCATTTTTTCCGTCGGCTCTTGAAGACAGATGAACAAGCCGAGTGTGGCTTTTTCCCGCTGAATGACGTGAGCAAAATCTCGGAACTCGCCGAGCTTTAACGAACCGCTCTTGACTTGAATGACACATTTCTTTGGCTCGACGCGCGGGTCGTCGTTGAAACGGACAATGCCGTCCACGCCGGAGTCCGCGCCTTTTTTATCCTGAAACGGAAAGGCGCGCGGAACTTTTGAAAGCGCCCATCGTTGAAATTCATTTCTGTCCTGTGCGGCCAACGCCTCGGCTTCAGCCGTCGTGCTTGGCTCGCCAACAACGTGATAATTTTTGCCTTCCTTCAATTTTAACGCATCTGAAAGCCGGTATTTGATGAGCGCAATCGCCAGATGCGTGATGTCTATGCCGACCCACTTTCGTTTGAGATAGTGAGCCGCTTCAATGGTTGTGCCACAACCGCAGAAAGGGTCAAATACGATTCCATTCGGCGGGCAAGCGGAAGCAATGATCCGCTTCATCAGGCCGACCGGCTTTTGCGTGGGATAGCCGAGCCGTTCAGGATCGCCTTGCGAAACCAGCCAGCGAACATCTTCGTCAATGGCTTCTTCGCTGCCTTCCAGCACGCCGCGTGTGTGCGGCTGGTAAGCCCAAAGGTCTTGCAACGGCATTCCCGGGCTGGTTTTCAAATACTGGCGATAGGTCGGCAGACCGTTTTTGGATGCCGGATGGTCAATTGAACCCGCTTCGTCCAGCGCGTCCAGCTTGGCGAGGACGCCGAACTTTTCATTGATGCCAAGCTCCTCAATAATTTTTCCGGGAATCGCCCAATGCCGCCCTTTCGCCGAAGGATCATAACCCTTCCATTTTTGTCCGCTCTCGCCGTGACGCAAGCCCGCGCCTGTGATGGAATTTGTCCAATACCTTCCGTTCACGTCCTCCTGCTTGAAATAGGATTTTACATGACCTTTGGTGTAAGGCCGGTGAGTTGTTTGAAAATGATAACCGTCGCCTTTGGCGTAAAACAAAATGATGTCGTGAACGGGGCCAAAGCGACGCGGACTGTTGTGCGAGCCGGTTCGTCGCCACACTATTTCGTTCAGAAAATTTGTCGGGCCGAAAACCGCATCCAGCAAGGTTTTCAAATAGTGGCTCGCCGTTGGATCGCAATGCAGAAAAAGCGTCCCAGAATTTTTCAGCACGCGATGAAGCTCGGCCAGTCGCGGCGACATCATCACCAAATACGCCGTCATTTCGTTGCGCCCCAGCGTGTGGACGTAGCCGTTGATCAGTTCTACCAGCCTTTGGTTCGCGCAGCTTTCGATGAAATTACGGAATGCCAGTTCGCTCCATTTCCAAGTGTCGGTGAACGCCTTGATTTGTCCCTGCGCCGGTTCACCGCTCTGTTCGCGGAACAAAATGTTGTAGTCCGCGTTGGAATTGAACGGCGGGTCAAGATAGACGAGGTCAACACACTCGTCGGGAAAATGTTTGTGATTCTGGAGAATCTCCAGATTGTCGCCATAAAAAAGTGTATTGACGCTGGCGGATTTGACTGCGGGCGGTGACATTTATTTCGGTATTTTTTCTGCGTTCAATCTGCTGATAATGAATTGGAAATTGCATACGCAAGCAATCCAAATCGCAACGAAACTTCGGCGAATTGCCCGTCAGCCTTTCGGAATTTCCACCCGCATGAATTCGCCGGGCCGGATTTTATCCACTGCGGCTTGCACCAGCGGCACCTGCTTTTTTAACGTCGGCCAATGGTTCGTGGACAAAAGCAGGATGGCAATTTTTCGGCCTTGGAGGTTTTGCTGATATTGCAAGTTGCAGTCGCTGGTGAGAAACAAATCAAACTCCGGCTCGGCCAGCGCGAGGAGTTTGCCGTTGGTGAAACCGTCCCAGCCTTTTTGCTGCGCGGTGCTGAACGCGTGGCCGATGAGCAGCCGCACCAGTTTCAACGGCACGCACTCGTCCACCAGCACTTTCACCGACGCGCCTTTTCGAGGGTCAATGCCTGCGCGCCCATAAGCACGGCCACGACGGCGGCGCGGGTGACGGTCGGGAAATTTTCCAGAAATTCATCCAGCGAGCAGTCGCTTTCCAGATGTTCAAACAGCGACGCCACGGGAACGCGCGTGCCACGAAACACCGGTTCGCCGCCCAGAATTTCCCGGTCGGTCATGATATAATCGCCCATCGCAAGGAGCTTGGTCTGTTGGTTCGCCGCTTTCATTCAACTATGAAAACCATGCGCTTAATTGACTGAATTTGCAAGTCGCACGTTTTCATTTTGCTCAAAGCTTGAAATTTTCTCCAGCAATCTATTCCCTCTGCGCGTGCTGACGACGCTGCGCAAAGCCGAATACGCCGAGCTGATGATTTTGTTTTTCATCCAGGCGGCGGCCATGGCCATCTGGTTCGTGCCGCTCGGCCCGATCCTCGACGCGCACGGGCTGCACGCTATCAAGCCGTTCGCGTTCGCGGCCAACGCGCTCGCGGCCTTCATCTCGCCGCTGATGTTCGGCGCAATGGCCGACCGTCATGTGCCGCCGGCAAAGGTTCTGCGCTGGCTGGCCGCCGCCACCGGCGTCATGACGGCGGTCATCGCCACGGCCATCAAGGACGGCTGGACTCCGTGGCTGGTGCTGGCGTTGATCCAGCTTTTTTCGCTGTCTTACGCGCCGATGTTCAGCATTTCCACCGCGCTGGTCATGG
>DATCBW010000103.1:0-2257 GCA_036511615.1 Verrucomicrobiia bacterium
GGGATTGCTAAACAGGTGTTGATATGGTCGGCGGCACTGGATGAGGTGGGGCATGAACTGCCCGCACTGCCACACCGCGAACAGCGTCAAGAATGGAACCTCCCGGCACGGCCACCAGCGCTGGCGCTGTCCCGCCTGCAAGAAAACCTTCGGCGACCAGGATCGGCGTCTGGTGCCGCCCGAAACCAAGGCCGCCGCGTTGGCGCAATACTTTGAAGGCGTCGGCCAGCGCGCCTCCGAACGGTTGCTGGGCGTCAGTCACAACTCCATTACGAACTGGGTGAAACAGGCGGTCAAAGGCAAAGTCTTGAAACCGCCGCCCGCCGAAAAAGTGGAGTGGGTTGAAGCGGATGAACTGTGGACCCACATCGCCAAAAAAAAGATGATGGCCGGCTCTGGCGGGCTGTTGATCGTGCTGCCAAATCCGTCTTGGGCTGGACGCTGGGGGATCGTGGAACCGAAACGGCCCAGCGGCTGGCGGCGCCACTGCCTGACGCCCCCCACCTCAAGTTTGCCAGCGACTTCTGGCATCCTTACGGCAAAATCTTCGCGGGCCAAAACCATGTCCAAGGCAAAGCGCACACCTTCACGATTGAAAGCCTGAACAACCGCATCCGCTGCCATCTGGCCCGCCTCAAACGCAAGACGCATCGCTACACCAAGTCCAAGGCAAATCTGGCCGCGAGCATCCTGCTCTTCCTCGTCCGCCAATGCGGCGGCGAACCCGTCGCCCAATCATTACCAATACCTGTTTGGCAATCCCGCAATTTCGACTTACGCTCCGGCCTCGCCGGATTTTTGGTCTCCGCAATTAGTTCTCCAGAATCATTCGTTGGATCTGCAATCCAATTTGAAATCTTTGAGTGTCCATCCGCTGGGCGGTTAGTCATCAACGCCATCGAATTCTCCGGCGTATGCCTGGTTGCCGATGACTATTCCAACAAATGCCACTTCGTTGTCGTTTGATTTCATGCTGCAAGGTGATGGTGCAAGTGATTCGGTTGCGGCGGCGTTAAATGGCACAAATGTCTTTTCGCTGGCAGCGAGTCTCATCCAAACCAACGTCACGATGAACAGCGGTTTGATTGATGTGTCGCAATATGCAGGAACAAATGTAGAATTATTTTTAGGAATTGTCGGCGGCACTTCGACAAACACCATCCTAACGGTGAGCGGAATCAGACTTTATAGCATCGCACCGCCATCATTGCAGGCGCAGGCTTCGGGAAATAATTTTGTCCTGAATTGGCCGCTTTCAGCGCAGGATTTCAATCTGCAAACCACCACCAATCTCGCTGATCCAAATTCCTGGACAACATTGACGAATGTTCCGGCCATCGTGAATTTGCAGAACACAGTCACCAATCCCATCTCCGGCAATCAGGGGTTTTATCGGCTGATGCAGTCGCAGTAGCCAAAAGCAGCACGGCGCAGTTCATGGATTCCGCCCTGACGAATTCCGGTGCGCGGTTTTTTCGGGCGGCGATGCCATGGTTTCTTGGTTGTTCAAACCATGTTCACAAGCCAAGCGTAATTCGCAGTGCGGCGTCCACGCGGCTCATGTCCTTCAAATGGCCGAATTTCGTGGCAATGGCTTTGTCCAAAATGGTCGCCAAGTTGTCCGTCATCACAATGGAATCCGTCCGCAGCCGGCTGCTTTGGCTGCGGGAGAATTCAGCGGGACGAACACGCGGCTCGGATGCCCGAGCCGGGCGGGATTGCTGGTGATCATCGAAACCAAAACTTGCGGTAGTCCCGTGTCCAGTCGGCTGGCCTCCACCACCAGCGCTGGGCGCTGTTTGAAAGTGGCCAGGTCGCTGTTCAGAAACCACACCAGCACCACGTCGCCGCGTTCAAGGCCGGTCATAGGCTTCCATCCCCGGCGCGTTCCAATCTTCCTCCCAGGCGGCCAGTTTGCCGCGCACCTCGCCAGATTCGCGGAGCGTTAGCGGCGCGGACGGCTCGTCCGCCGGGCAACGCACGGCCAGTTGCTCGACAATTTCGAGCACCGCCGTTTGCGCCGGTTTGGACAACGACTGCGCTTTGTGGAATATTTTTTCGGCCACGCTCATTCAGCGAATTTAGGCCCAACACGCCGGCTCCGCAAGCCGAATGAACGCACTGGTCGCGGGAATTATTACCCTGCCATTTTGAGCAACGTGGCAATCATGCCGTCCGTCGTGTGCTCTTTCGCTTCGACCGCCGGTTCGAGTTTCAGCGCGTGAATGGCCTTGCTGGTTTCCGGGCCGATGGAGGC
>DATCBW010000104.1:0-6449 GCA_036511615.1 Verrucomicrobiia bacterium
CTGGTCCAGCAGCACGCGCAACCGTTCTGCCGCCGACTCCGGGCGCAGCCGCATCAGCTCGGCGGCGGCGACAATGTTCGCCAGCCGGCCGTTCACGTCGTGGCGCATGTCGCGCAGCCGGCGGTGCAGGACAAGAATCTGTTCCTCGGTCAAAGTGACCGGGCCGCTGGGCTTGTAACCGGAAGACATGGTCAAATCATTGCGGAAGTTCGCGCGAAAGCAAGGGCTTTCACGACGCGGTCAGCGGCCAAACAGCCAGTTCCAGCCGCGCCAACGGTCGGGTTGCGCCGGACTGAAGCCAGTGCCGTGCTCCTTTCCCAGATCAACCTGCATCAGAAATCCAATGCTGTTCGCGCCGCGACCGGACGAGCGGATGGCGTCTATGCCATAGGCATAGGTGACGACGAATTTGAACCGGTTCGACGGCGAACGATACATGATGCCCGCGCCGACCCCACTGACCCAGTTGCCGGGCTGCTTCGTGCCGGACAAATAATCAATGCCTGCCGTCGCGCCGTTCAGCTCCAGGTTCCAGCGCTGATCCGGCGCAATCGGCAGAACGTAGCTGGCGTTGAGCAGCACAAACTGCCGTGCGCTCAATTCCTGATAAAAATAACCCGGCAACGACAGCGGATATTCGGCCACGAGCGGCAGAAATCCGCCGAGCCGGAAGGCGCTGAACCGGTCGGCGTCCACGCTCGTGCCGGCGACGAGCCGCGCGAAAAAATTCTGTTTGCTGTCCGGCAGCGTGTAGGACAGCGCCGCCGAACCCCAGAACAGGTGCGACGCGGACTCCAGTTGCCGGTCATGGTTGAATCCATACGCGCCGTCGTCTATGCGGATCTGGCCTTCATACCACACCGCCAGTTCCATCGCGAGATCGGGAAACAGCGTCGGCTCAATGCCGCCGTATCGCAGGCCGGTGCGCACGCTGTAAGTCATGCCGTCGCCCGGCAGTTGAAAATTGAGGGCGGTGCTGTCGTTCCGCTCGTAATCCGAATAATGCGCCGCACCGCGCAAAACAAAGTTCAGCGGAATCTTGTCCTCTGGATTGAACAAATGATAGACGCTGGCGGAAAGTTCCCCGCCGTTGCCGTCGAACGACTCCGCCTCGATGTATTTCCCGCCGCGAAGTTCGTTGTAGCTGTCGGCAAAACCGCCGCCCGCCGCGCCGATGGCAAAATCCGTCTGCGGTCCGAGGCCGTGGATGAAACCGATTTCCGAATCGAGATAAACCGGCGCGAGCGCCACGCGCAACGTGATGTTCGTGCGGAAAAAATCCGGGTCGTTGTGGTAGTAAAACGCGTAGCCGGCAATCGGCGCACGGCCTTCGAGCGGCTGGTTGTAGCCCATTTGAACCAGGTCGCGCTTGACCGGATCAATCTGCGCCGAAGCGGCGACCGGCAGGCACAACGCCAGCCAGAGACAGGGGTGCCGGACTTTTCTCACACGGCTTTGGTAACGAAAAGTCGTGAAATCAGCAAGCCGATTCAAAGCGCAGCGGCGCGAATTATGAATTCACAATCCGTTTCCGCCGGGCCGGAAAAAAAAACCGGCGAAACGGTCATCCAGAAAATCTTTGCGAACTGCCCGGGCCGTGAAAATCAAAATCAGGCCAGCCGCCCGCGCCAATAACCAGTCCGCCGTTTCATGTGCATCACGGCCACAATCCAGATGTGTTCCGGTTTTTCCATGAAGATGATTGCGTAAGGAAAATCGCGGCTGAAATGCCGTCGCGCGGGCGGATCAAATTTGCGGAAGCGTTCCGGGTCGGCGCAGACTTCGCGAAACAACCGCTCCATCTCGCGGTAAAAACGCACGCCCAGTTCCGGCGAAATCTCGGAATAATAACGAACCGCCCCGGCAAATTCCTCGTCCGCTTCAGGATGAAGCAAATGATTCACAGACCGGCGATTTTACGCGCGCGCGCCAGCGATTCTTCCAACGGAACGCCTTTGACTTTCCCCGATTCGATTTCCGCGATCCGACGGTCAGTTTCGGTTTTCCACGATTCCGCCACGGACGGCTCGATACCGCCGTGCCGCGCAACCATGATGCGGTCAATCAGTTCCGCCACGACTTCACCCGGCATTTCGCGGGTTTCTTCAACAATTTGATCCAATGTCATTGGCATGTTGGAAAGGTTACACCAGCCGTTTCCCGCCGCAAGCGTGCGTTCAGGCGGCTGAAACACTTGAAATTCTCCGCGCCTTTGCGTCTTTGCGTTAAAGCTTACGAAACATCATCCAGAAAATCTTTGCGAACTGCCCGTGCCGTGAGGCGAAGGCCAAACCGGAACGGGTTGCGGAAAATCTGAAATCAGCTAAAGTTTCCCCATGAAACTGCTGGCCGCCAAAGAAGAGCAATTCCTCACCGATGCCAAGGGCAAACGCACCGGCGTGGTGCTGGATTTGCAGACCTACGAGCACCTTCGCGAAGCCGAGGAGGAACTGGCCGACATCCAGGCTTATGACACGCTGCATGACCGCGCGCATTCGGAAATCGCCGCCGGCCAGTGTGCCACGCTGACGTCTTACCGCGCTGACCGCAAGCGCAAGGCGAAATGAAATTCCAAATCATCCTGCCCAAGTCCGTTCAGAAGGAACTGGATCGTTTGCCGGATGAAATTGCGAACCGGATTCTGGCGCGGCTGGCCGCATTGGAAACCAGCCCGCGTCCGGCGGACGTGAAGAAGCTCAAAGGCCGCGAGGCGTGGCGGATTCGCGTGGGCGCTTACCGGGTGATTTACGAAATTCACGACCGCATTTTGCAAATCATCGTCATCACGGTCGGCCACCGCCGGGAAATCTACCGCTGAAAACAATTCAGGCCGCGAGCCGATCTCACTGCTGGCTTCGTTTTGAGCCTTTGAACTAAAAATTAAAAGCTCAAAACTTAAAATTCATTTCCGCCGAAGCCGGGGAAAAAACCAGCGAAACGGTCATCCAGAAAATCTTTGCGAACTGCCTGGGCTGTGTGGCGAAGGCAGAATTAAGAATGAAGAATGCAGAATGAAACCTGGCGCAATGGGAAACCGAACTTAACGGCGGCTAAATGCCAGCCAGCAGCGATTGAACCTCGTTCTGTTTTAGAAATTCACCCGGCGTCACGACGCGCACGTTTTCATAATTTTTCCGGTCAAAGTGGCCGCGCGCCGTGTTGACCGTGATGAGGTAGTCGGCCTGTGCCGCCAGCGCGACTTCCAGAAACCGGTTGTCCGGCTCATGTTCGATGGCGGTGGCGGTGAAAAAGGGATAACAAAGTTCGATGACTGCCTGGATTTCTTCGAGGAACAACGGATGGTTTGCCAGCACGCGATGGTATTCACCCAGCGTGTCCGGGCTGCCAAAAAACCGGAGCTTTTCCCGCCGGCACAACTCCCAGATGACGGCGGCCTTGTTTCCGAGGTTGGGCAGCGTGGCGAGCTTCAGCACACAGGTGTCAAGCACGAGTCGCAAGGTAGGGGCTGGCTTGGCGCAAGGCGTGTTCGCGCCGTTTGGTTTCCACAAAACGGACGGCTTCCGTCTCGCTCATGTGCCGCCCCCTGTTTTGCTTCCAGGCGGCGGCCAGGCCGGGCGAGAGCTTCAACTTGACCAGCTTTCCGCCGACGATGGCATTGACATTCATGGCCGCAAGATAAACTACGCGCCACCTTTCGACAAGCCCTGCGCCGGAAAATTTGACGAAACAACCGCTGCGCCACCGCGAAGCCACCACCTACGAGACCGGGGCCGGGAAAAAAACCAGCGAAACGGCCAGCCAGAAAATCTTTGCGAACTGCCCGTGCCATGAGGCGAAGGCAGAATGAAGAAGGAAGAATTAAATCGGGCGCACGAAGACTCCAACAAACTTGCAGGTTATGGATGCTTCAGACGGTAAAACTTGCGTAGACCGGACATTGAATTGGTTACGACGTTCGTTCCTTTCACAATCACTGGCAATGGCAAATTCGTAATCCAAACAGCAGAAAATCCAAGATTTGTCGAAGAAATCAAAGTGTAGCCTGTGGCGTTAGTCGGCCAACTGAAAACCATATTTGTGCCCTGCTTTTTGGCAAAAAGAATCGGCGGTGGCGGCAATGGAATTGTCACCGTTAGCGTGGCATTTGAGCTTGTGAGACTACCGCTTGCATTGGTGACGACCACGCTGTATTTGCCAGATTGATTTGTTTGAACACCGGTGATGCTATAATTAGAATTCGTTGCGCCATTCAAAGCCGCTCCGTCCTTGCGCCATTGGTAACTCAATGATAATAGCGAACTGGCAGGAATGACACTGAATGAAACATTAGCCCCCTGAACGACTGTTTGATTTGTTGGCTGTGTTGTCAGCGTCGGTGCTGGCAACATCTCGACTACTATGAGGTAATTCGTGGTGCTGTTTCCGGCCCCATCTGTGGCAATGATTTTAAGGGTGTTGGTGCCGGGAACCAAATAAGTGTATGTGCTCCAAACTGCAGAACCGTTTCCAGCCACAGTATCGTTGGAGGTTGCACTTCCGTTAACCGTGACCTGCGCGATGCCGCTGCCACCCAAACCAGCATCACTTGCTGTGCCCCAAATGAATAAAGGGTTAACATACCATTGATAACCATTCGATTGGTTTCCAGATAAATTATTACTGGGAGGAGTAAAATCTATAGGCACGTTGTTAATTTTGCCACTGATCAGTTCAAGGTAATCAGAAGATGACCAAGGTCCTGTCGGGGAATCCAGCATCTGAACACCATCAGCGATGATGCCTGCCCCTGGCGCAAGAACCCAGGCAGCCGAATCATAATTATCGAAAGGAATCCCACCCAAAGTTGCAGTTTCAGCAACCAACACGAGTTTGCAATTGCTGAAGGTTCCCGCCGGAACTACGACGGTTCCCGGTATTGAAATAACGGTAGTTTGGATCGTGATATTGAAGGTTGAGCCTAAACACAGACCCGTTACCTGTGATGTAAGGATCTGGTTATTTGTGATTGTTTGGTCGGTCATCAGATTCGCCGGACTGTTGAAAGACATACTTCCCCAGGCAGTGGTGATTCCATAAAGCGCCAGAGCGCCGCTATTATTGCCAAGATACCAAGTATCTTGTGCATAAGGATACCCATCCCAATCGTCATGAAAGTTGAGTGAAAAAACAGAATGCCCGTTATATGTAGTTTGAGTAAAATATTCTGTTGCCGTGTAACTATGGTTTGCGGAATCCTGATAAAATCGGTTATCCCCGTTGTTCATCGGGAAATACTGGTTCACTACAGGACCAGCCTGCACAGCGACTGTTGCGGAAAGAAATAATACCGATTGCAGGAACAAATAGGTTTTCATAAATAGCACGAGATTCAGTCTGCCTCGTTTGGACGGCATTTGGTTTTAAGGTCGTAGTTTCTTAGTTTTGGTTGACTAAAATATCAGTCGTGTCGTCTTGCTTTCCTTCTACGGCGACTATTCAAGTTTTTGTCCATGCACCCAATTTGAGACGGATTTTGCAACGGTCTCGCCAAGCCGGAACGTCAATTCGTCCATGCCGACAAAATTGGCACCTCCGATTCCCAATCCACCCTGATAGGATTTCTGAGCTGTAAATTGGATCAGGCTTTTGCCCGCCGCGTCTTTAATTTCAAAGAAGCCTTGAACGCGCTCCTGTCCTAGCCCCATGCCGACAAAATACATTGCTGCCGAGTTGCCCATATTCATTTCGGTAATTGTGCCGCTTAATATAAGACTGTGCGGAATAACATTTGTGCTGCTGGAAATGACGGATTCAAATATGTTGTTCTTACGAAAGTATGCCTCCACTCCCTTCTGAAATTTTATCTGACAAAATCCTTTATCCGCCGCAGGAATGCGGTCATCTGTAATCAACACCTGTCCCAGAACCAGCACAGTAGGCCGCTCTACCGGTGGTTGACCGGGCGAAAGCGTTCTGACTTCATGAAACGCACAGCCTGTTGCGGCCAAAATGGGCAAAAGCGCCAAGGTAAGCCAACAGGGTGACAATAAACGGCACCATAAAACCAAATTGAATTCGGCGCGGGCGGGTGCGTTGGCCGGAAATTCCAAATCGGCGGCGTTTTGATTTGTTTTCACGGCGCAGCCGTCGCGGGAACGACGGCGCTGGGCAGGCCGATTTCGGATTTGCCGAGGAAGAACATGGCTTTGTATTGGCGCGTCTCCGGTTTGCCCGCCGTCAGCAATGGCCGATTGTCCACATAGGGCGAGTGTGTCTCACTGGCGAGCAGGGTGAAAACCGCCTCGCCGTCCCTCATGCCGTAAAGATGGACGCCCTCGGCATCCTTTTTGTTGAACCCAATTTCCACCACGCCCGCCAGTTTTACCACGGCATTTAGGACGGGCTTTTCCTGCGTCATGTCCGTGGAATCTTCCGGCCCGATGATGTTGAGCTGGTCGCCGATGACCTCGGTGTAGGCGGTGCTGGTTTTGATGCGCTGCGCCAGGAGC
>DATCBW010000105.1:0-2194 GCA_036511615.1 Verrucomicrobiia bacterium
CACGATTCCGGTTGGGTTAGCAAAACGAGCGGATGCGTTGGTTCCGTCTGCAAAACCCGAACCCGAAGCTGGTCCAGCCAACGTGGTGACCACCCAATTTGTTCCCTGCGGAGCAATTTTTCTTAGATTGTTATTGGAAAAGTCGGTTACATAGATATTGCCAGCGGCATCCACCGTGAGTCCTCTCGGATAAAAAAACGTCGCAGTGTGGTTTGTTCCATCAGCGCTGCCTTTGACATTTGGTTGCCCTGCAATGGTCACCACCGACCAGTTCGTCTGCCTCGATGGCCCCGTGGGAGTGAGCATACGAACCGTTCTGGCCGCAGAGTCGGCAACATAAAGGTTGCCGTTTCGATCCAACGCCACGCCTTGTGGTCCGATGAACCTAGCCTGTTCTCCAATGCCATCATTTGTCCCTTGCACACCGGCCATTCCCGCAATCGTAGTGACCAAACCGTCGGGAGTGATTCGCCGTATATTAGCTTCCGCAGTGCCGGCTACATAAACATTTCCCGCACTATCTACTGCCACATCACGCACATTGCCGAACACCGCATTCGTTCCATATCCATCAATCGAACCCGCAGCGCCGGAACCTGCCAGGGTGATGAAAGTATAAGGGGTGTAGTTCGTTTGTGCCAAAACACTGCCAGTAAAAAGCAGTGTTAGATACAGGCAAATTTGGAATAGGTTTCCTTTGATTTTCATTCTCTTTCAGTGTTTTGTTGTCTTGTTTAAACGGAACTAAATTTCAACGACTTCCAGTTTCATCAAGTCTGATTGAAACGCAAGACAAAAGACATCAGGCAAGTTTGATCTTTACAGAAGTTAAGTTAATGTCCTCCGCGATTGCCCGGCGCTGTCTTTTCATTTAGCTTCGCGGGCGTATGGCTTTTGATTCCTTCCGCGATTTCGTCAACGCGCTCGACCGGGCGGGCGAACTCATACGCATTTCCCAGCCCGTCGCCACCGAACTCGAAATCACCGAGATCGCCGACCGCGAAATGAAATCGCCCGGCGGCGGCAAGGCGCTGCTGTTTGAAAAGCCCACCGTCAACGGCGTCGTCTCGCCGTTCCCCGTGGCCATCAACACGCTCGGCTCGCACAAGCGCATGGCCATCAGCATGGGCGCAGAATCCGTGGACGAAGTCGCGAATGAACTCGGCGCGCTGATGAAAGCCAAGCCGCCCACGAGTTTCAAGGAAGCCATCAAACTGCTCTCGCTCGCGCTGGATCTGCGTCACGCAAAACCGAAGACGGTGAAGAGCGGCGCGTGCAAGGATGTGATTCATAAATACGATGCGCCCGCGAGTCGCAAAGAAGCGTGGCCGAGCGCGCCGGATATTCTGGGGAGCGCAGGCGTCTCGCCTGCGGTTTCCGGCGTCCTCGCCGGAAACACTTCAAATGACAAACAAGTTGTCGGCGCGACGCCGACAACCACACGCGAGACGCGTGTGCTCCCCACGCTTTTGAACTTGCCGATTCTTCGCTGCTGGCCGCTCGACGGCGGACGTTTCATCACGCTGCCGTGCGTCGTCACCGAAGACCCGGACACCGGCGAACGCAACGTCGGGATGTATCGCATCCAGATTTACGACGATAAAACCACCGGCATGCACTGGCAATTGCAGAAAGTCGGCGCGCGGCACGGACGACGTTATTACGAAACCGGCACGCGGATGCCCGTCAGCATTTTCATCGGCGGCGACCCGATGTTTCCCTTCGCCGCGACCGCGCCGTTGCCGGACGGACTGGATGAATTTCTGCTCGCCGGTTATCTCCGCAAAAAATCCGTCGAACTCGTGAAGTGCGAGACGAATGATCTGGAAGTTCCGGCGAATTCGGATTTCGTCATCGAAGGTTACGTTGACCCGACCGAGCCGTTGCGCGAAGAAGGACCGTTCGGCGACCACACCGGCTATTACACGTTGCCCGAGCCGTATCCGGTTTTTCACGTCACGGCCATCACGCATCGCAAGGACGCGGTTTATCCGGCGACGATTGTCGGCATCCCGCCGATGGAGGATTTTTACATCGGCGGCGCGAGCGTGAAATTATTTTTGCCGATCTTCAAAATGAATTTCCCCGAAATCGTGGACATCGCGCTGCCGGCGGAAGGCGTGTTCCACAACCTCGTCTTTGTGAGCATCAAGAAGACCTACCCGATGCAGGCTTACAAAATCATGCACGGCCT
>DATCBW010000106.1:0-2340 GCA_036511615.1 Verrucomicrobiia bacterium
TTGCAGGCGGGACAGCGCCAGCGCTGGTGGCCGTGCCGGGAGGTTCCATTCTTGACGCTGTTCGCGGTGTGGCAGTGCGGGCAGTTCATGCCCCACCTCATCCAGTGCCGCCGACCATATCAACACCTGTTTAGCAATCCCTAAATTTCAAACCCGCCGCCGCATCACCCGATGCGGCTTTTGGGTTCTTGAAAAATTAAACCACAGGCCATGCCAGCTTTGTAGAAGTCGGGGTGACGAGACGTTGATTCGATTTATGATGTTGAAATAAGCCTCCTCACGTCGGCTCCTGCGAAAGATTTTTGATGACGAACCAAACATTTTCAATCACGAAAAAGACAAGTTTGGCCATTGAAAATGGAACTCCAGTGACCGACCGAACAAGCGGCTTGACAAAAAATGGAATTTCAGCGACGGATGGAATTTTTTCACTGACGGACCAAATAATTTAAGCGATTGAAAAGGGAACTTTCGTCACGGACAAAATAATTTCCGTTACCGGCTTAACTTTTTCAACGACAAAAACTGGAACTTCCATGACGGACGGAACTAATTTACTGACGAAAAAGGGAACTTCAGCGACGAAACCGTCCCAATTCTCGTCTCAATGTCACATTGTGGGACAGATTGGCTGTAAATGAGATAGTCCGCGCCACCTGCCAGTGAGCGCCAGTTCCAGGTGCGGCAAGCGAAGCTGGTAGCAGCCGACGTGAGGAGGCTCCATCTAAAATTTCGAAATCCAAAATCCAAATTGATTTGAGCCTCGTCACCTCGGCTCCTGCAAAAGCATGGTGGCCGTCTGGTTTTGGAATGTCTTCAAATCCACCGTCCGCGCCAGCGGTGCCGTCCAGCCGCAGGGCGATGCCGCCCGCCCCGTGAAGTAATGCCGGCTGCTCCAGGAAATTCGTCCACGGGCGCTACTCCACGGGGCGAGGCGCAATGCAGCACAATGGCATCCGTCTCCAGCAAGCCGGAAAGAAAATTGCCCGCGTCAAACACCTTCCGCCCATTCCGCGCCGAGCAACTCCGCCTGTTCCAAAACTGTCTGCGTGGCCTGCTCCTGCTTGTCTGGAGGATAACCGTATTTGCGGAGAATGCGGCGGACGAGCACGCGGATTTGTGCGCGGGCGTTTTCCCTGAGCGTCCAGTCAATCGTCACGCTCTGGCGAACGCGCAAGACCAGTTCCTGTGCAATTTGTTTTAGAATGGGATCGCCCAATTCCTTCACCGCGCTGTCGTTCACTTCCAACGCGTCATAAAAAGCAACTTCATCATCCGTGAGGCCGAGCTTGTCGCCGCGCTTCTGGCCTTCGCGCATTTGCTTGGCCAGATCAATCAATTCCGCGATCACCTGCGCGGCTTCGATGGTGCGGTTCTGATATTTGCGAATCGTTGCTTCCAGCATTTCGGCGAAGGAGCGGGATTGGACGAGATATTTCTTGGAACGGATTTTTAGCTCGTTGTTCAGCAGCTTTTGCAGCAATTCGACAGCAAGGTTGCGCTGCGGCAAATGCTGGACTTCGGCGAGGAACTCATCGGACAAAATCGAAATGTCCGGCTTCTTCAAACCGGCGGCGTCGAAGATGTCTATGACTTTGTCGGAAGAAATGGCGCGGGAAACGATTTGCCGGACGGCCAGTTCCAATTCTTCCGGCGATTTGCCGCCGCCTTCGCTGATGCTTTTGGCCAGCACGGCGCGGACTTCCTGAAAGAATCCGACCTCGTCGCGAATCTCCAGCGCCTCGTCATTCGGCACGGCCAGCGCAAACGCCTTCGACAAATCCGACACGGCTTGCAGATACCGTTGCTTGCCGTCTTTTTGTTGCAGCACATGCTCGGCGGCTTGAGCGATTAGCGGCAACCGCTTCGCCGCCGTGGTTTCGGCGGCAGCGCCAAAGTCAAACCCATGCAGGATGGCGCAGACCTGTTCGTATTTTTCCAACATCACCGTCACGGCTTCTTCCTGATCCAGCGTGATGTCGCCTTTGCCTTTGCTGTTCGTGTAATCGGCCAGCGCCTGTTTTAATTCCTCCGCCAGTCCGAGATAATCCACCACCAGCCCGCCCGGCTTGTTGCTGAAAACGCGATTCACCCGCGCGATGGCCTGCATCAGCCCGTGACTGCGCATCGGCTTGTCCGCATACATCGTGTGCAGACTCGGCGCATCGAAGCCGGTCAGCCACATGTCGCGCACGATAACAACTTGAAGCGGATCGGCGGCATACTTGTAGCGGCGCTCGATGGCCTTGCGGCGCGGCTTGTTGCGGAGGTGCGGCTGTAGCTCCATGGCGTCAGCTGCGCTACCAGTCATGACTATCTTGATGCGGCCTCTGGCATCGT
>DATCBW010000107.1:0-10993 GCA_036511615.1 Verrucomicrobiia bacterium
CGTAATTGTTGAACACCGTTCCCAAATTCTGATAAGTGCTGTTGTCCCACGCCTGATCACACTGAACATCCCACAGTCCATAGTTGTAAACCAGAGTGCCTGCTGGAGTCCCTCCGCCGCGAATATAGCCTCCGGTCCATACGACTGACCCGTAGTTTGTAATAGTGCAATTGGGAAGGTCGTGATTCACGTTGTTTGTGAGAATCAAGGTTGAGCCGCCCAAGACGGTTAAGGTCGCGACATTCAAGTTTCCGCCGCTCCAGGCGCTGGTTCCGTTGTTCGTCAGGATTAGAGCGCCGCCATAGATCTGTCCGCCGGACAGATTGAGCTTCTGAATGAGCATTCCCGACATAGAGAGGGTGCCGCCACTCATATCCAGTCCGTAAACCGGGACTACCCCCAAGGCACCAGGGATCACCGGCGAATAGCCGTTGATAACGACCCGGACATCCGGATAAGGCACTTTGCCCACGTCCCAGTTATCCGGGCTGTCCCAATTCATGTTGGGCGTCGGACCAAATTGGCTGCCGAAGTTGAAGACATACACCGGGTGATAGTCCACGGCAAAGTTGACAATCAAGTCCTTGTTGAGTGCAGGTGATTCACCATTCAAGCCATAAACCTCCACCCCATAACCACCATTGGGCAAGTTATCACCGGAAGGCAATGGAGAAGTAACCTGCCAGGCCACGGTTTGAGGATTGTAGCTGACGGACAACGTGGCCAGACTGGGGCTCCAACTGGAGCCGTCCCAATAAAGAGCGGTGCCGCCGCTGAAGCGATACAAATTGACTCGGATCGAGGTAATGCCGCTTTCATAGTCCAACGCCGAACCGGAGAGTCCGGGCAAGAATCGGTTGGTGAAGACAGCTCCGTTGAGAATGGTGTCCAACGTGACCACCGGCGGCGTCGTGTCGGGCGCGGAGCGGTTCACCAGGATTTCGTTGGTGCTGGTATCACCGGCGAGATTCGTGCCAATGGCCCGCAGGAAATAATGGCCGTTATGACCGTATTGGAGCTGTCTGCGGGTGGGCAACGCTACACTGCCTGCTGGCAACCAGTTGCCGCCCGTGACCGTTGCGGGAAGATAAACAGAGGGATCATCACCGTTGGCAATCCACGAGGAACCGTTCCAGTAAAGATAATTGATGCTGCTGGTGTCGTATTGTTCAATCCGGAATGCAACGGTGCCAGCCTCGTTGATCGTGCCGCCGAGCTGGGAGAAGTCAAAGACCGTTTCTCTGTTGGTCAGCGGGCTGAAAGTCACGACCGGCGCCGACTCGATAGTGAAGGCTACGGACTTCCACGGCGAGGCATGATTATGCACGTTGACGGATTCCGCCTGCACGGTGTAATTTCCTGCGGCCATGGCCGGCAATTGCGCGATCCATCCTGTATGTTGCCCCGAGACGTCCGAGGCGTTCAAAACATTGCGGTTAAAATCGAAGGTTGTGGTTCCCCAGCCGCCACTGACGAAATCATACCATGCGCCATCCGAAATCCGGTTGAGCGCCACTCGCACGGTGCTAATTGCGGAGTTGTTGTCGTCGGCAGAACCCAAAATCAGTGGGGCGTAGGCATCGGACCCCACTGCACCGTTCGTGGGAGAGATGAAATTGACCGTTGGGTAATCCAAAGGATAAAAATCAACCGGATCGGAGGCGATGCCATTGGCCACGACTTGCATTGAATAGTGCTGCGAACCATTGGCGATGAACGTCGGCACCGCAGCTTCTGTGGTCACAACTTTGCTGCCCGTCCTAACACCGGTGCTGCTCCAGTTGTAAGTGGTCCCGTAAGTAACGTTGCCGCTGGCATCCGTAAAACGGATCAACGGATAGTTGCTGTCCATCTGGGCATCGTCGCCGTAAGCCGCACCTTGGGAGATGCCATTGAATAATGTGCCGATCAAATGGATTGACCCGTCCAGATTCCAGGAATAATTCTGAATCACCGCCTTCCCTGCCGCCAAGGGCGAGGCATCGGGTATATAAACGTAAAGCTGGCCGTTTGTGTTGCTGTCCGTAAAAAGAACGGTGCCGTCCGGCAGGTCCAGCATCCGACATGTGTAAGTATAGCCACCGTATAATGCGGTAGTGTCGTAAAGGGTGCCGTCCGGTGCATGAACCTGGACAAAGGTTCCGTTGGGAGTGGCACTATGGTTGTTGTAGTCAAATTCATAAAAGTAAATGGGCGGAATGAATATTTGGCTGCTGTTGGTGCCGTAGGGAGTTTGAGCGAAGGCGCAAAGAATCTTGCCGTTGGGCATCATGGCCGCCGGAGCGTCCGGCGCTCCCAGACTGTTGGGAATAGTCGGGCCGGTGGTCCAAATGCCGGCAGCGGTGGTGCCCGATGGCGTGTAGATCGCGGTGTTGGGCGTGCTGCCAAGAAAAAATGCGTTGCCATTCGGCAATAGAAAGCCTGCTCCCATTTCTTTGCCGTAAGGATCATACAGGTTCACCGGCACATTGGCATCTGTGATCCACTGGTTCAAGGATGGGATATAGCGTTCTGAAGTGTTGGTAAAGGAGTCAACCACTAGGATGCTGTCATCGGGCAGCTTGACCATGCTCGCCTCGTCCAGATAATAGCCACTGTTGATCTGCGGCCCTAAGGATAGAGTGTCCGACGAAGGATTGAACAAAACCGTCTGGCCATAACTCGCCGGATTCACCGGGGCGATCAACACGTTGCCGTTGGTCAAAACCACGCAGCCGGAATCCATGAATCCAGCGCTGTTTTCGTTATTATTTGTGGACACGACGTTGTTGACCGTTATCAGCCCCGACGGCACAGGAATGATGGTCCAGGAGTCGGGATTGGGACTATAAAATGGATTGTAAACTTCCGCGTTCGTCGTGCCGGCCCCATACTCGGCGCCGGCGAAGAAAACCCGGCCATCCGGAAGCACAGCCGAGGAATAAAAGAGCCGCGTGAAGTTCATCGAGGTGCGCGTGGTCCAGGTGCCATTGGTGTAACCTCCGGTGCTGTCCGGTGTGAGCCGATACCAAGTGTTGGTCGCTTGATTGGCACCGCCTTGGGCCATCACAGTGCCATCCGACAACAGCAGCATGTTGCCGATCCCTCCCGGAACTTTTTGCTGCACTTTTATCCAAGTGCCCTCCGCGCCGGCCAGCGCCGGCCAAAAGAACCCACTGATGAGCGCCAGCGCCAATCCAATCCTCTTCCAGCCCGCGAGCACCCGCGAACAGGCACTTGATATCTTCACCGTTGGGATCGTTGCGGGATCAACGCCGCGCAGAGAACTGCGGACAGGAGTTAAGGGATGGCTTTTAGTCATAGGTTGACCTTTTTGAGTTGGTGTGAGAAATTCAACGGGTTCCGGTGCGCCAGCCAAACTGCTGCGGTTCTCAGTTTTCCGAAGGTCATCAAACGCACATTTGTTTTCATGGTTTTGATCTATTGCCAGCGCAGGCCGGCAATACAATTCTGATTGCGTCGTGCTTCATTTGAACCCTACCACCCATGAGAGTTTTACATATTTGTCCTCTTAATGTCAATGTCTAGTTGATATGTCCCGGGGGAAATGGCCAGGCGAAGTCATGGCACACCTGTTCAAAGCCGGCGGGACGGTGCCGTTGAACTTCCAGACAAGGAACGCGGCAGCGTAATCATGGTGCTTGCCAAGAGGAAAATTGGAACCGAATTCCGGCTTTGGTTCGGCAACGCGGCAATTCAGCGCGGCAAGTTCAAAGTTGAAATTGCGGAACCGTAAAACTAACGGCTTTTATTTTCCGCAGCACTGCTTGTATTTTTTGCCGCTGCCACAGGGGCACGGGTCGTTGCGGCCGACTTTCGGGCCGGTGCGGACGGGCTTGGCCTTGGCCTGCGCTTCCGCCGCCTGCGCGGCTTCGCTGACGACGTCGCTGGCCTTTTTGCCGGACGCCGCCGGCGCACCGGCACCGCCGCCGAACGCGCTGGTGTTTTGATGCAGGGTTTGTTGCGGCACGTTGCGCAGGAAATTTTCAAACGCGAGCATGGACGACGCGCTGCGAAAGACGTTGTGGCAGATTTCGCTTTTGATGTTGACCATCAGTTCGTCGAAAATCTTGAACGCCTCGGCCTTGTATTCCAGCAGCGGGTCGCGCTGGCCGTGCGCGCGCAGGCCGATGCTCTGGCGCAGGCTGTCCATCTCATAAAGATGCTCCTGCCACAATTTGTCTATCGCGCTCAAAATCGTGTAGCGCTCGACGGTCGCCAGTTTTTCCGGCTCCTCGAAGCTGACCTTCACCTCGTAAGCCTCGCGGATTTTGTCGCTGATGAAATTGCTGACGGCGAACTGCGCTTCGTTCAAGCCGTCGAACAGCGAGCCGCTGACGGGCCGTTCCTTGCCGGATTCGGCGGCCTTGAGAATTTCGGCTTCGGGCATGCCGAGCGGGAAATTCAAGTTCACCCAGTCGGCGAGCTGGCGGATTTTCCATTCCGCCACGTCGCTGTCGGCGGAGGTGAACTGCTCGACTTTCAGCACGACGACTTCCTCGATGATATCCATCAGGCGGTCACGCACGTCTTCGCCATTGATGATTTCGTTGCGAAAGCCATAGACGACCTCGCGCTGCTTGTTCATCACGTCGTCGTATTCGAGCGTGCGTTTGCGGATCTGAAAATTGTGCTGCTCGACGCGCTTTTGCGCCTGCTGGATGGAACGGTTGAGCAAACCGTGCTTCAACTCCTCGCCTTCTTCGAGACCCATGCGCTCCATCAATTTCACAATGCGGTCGCTGCCGAACAGGCGCATCAAATCGTCTTCGAGCGAAATGAAAAAGTGCGACGAACCCGGATCGCCCTGGCGCGAACAGCGACCGCGCAACTGCCGGTCAATGCGCCGCGACTCGTGGCGTTCCGTGCCGAGGACGTGCAGGCCGCCGACTTCCGTGACGCCGGGGCCGAGCTTGATGTCCGTGCCGCGACCGGCCATGTTCGTGGCAATCGTGATCGCGCCGCGCTGTCCGGCGCGCGAAACGATTTCCGCCTCCTGCTGGTGATACTTGGCGTTGAGGACGGAGTGAATCAATCCTTCCTTCTTCAGCATTCGCGAAAGCATTTCGCTCGTCTCGACGGAAACCGTGCCGACGAGCACCGGCCGGCCTTTTGTGTGCAGTTCTTTGATTTCCTTGGCGACGGCGTTGAATTTTTCGCGCCGCGTTTTATAGACCGAATCGTGGCCGTCCTGGCGGATGTTCGGCTTGTTCGTCGGAATCGTCATCACGCCGAGCTTGTAGATGTCGAAAAATTCCGCCGCCTCGGTTTCCGCCGTGCCGGTCATGCCCGCGAGTTTTTGATAAAGGCGGAAATAATTTTGAATTGTAATCGTCGCCAGCGTCTGCGTCTCGCGTTCGATGGCCACGCCTTCCTTCGCCTCGACGGCCTGATGCAAGCCGTCGCTCCAGCGGCGGCCGGGCATCAAGCGTCCCGTGTGCTGGTCAACGATAATGACTTTGTTTTCCTGCACGACATATTCCACGTCGAGCTGATAAAGCGAATACGCCTTGAGCAATTGCGAGATCGCGTGAATCTTCTGCGCCTTCGTTTCAAAATCCGCCTGCAATTTTGCCTTCGCCTCCACGCGTTTGCGCACGTCGGCTTCTTCACCTGCGTCAATGTCGTGCAGCAGCGTCGCCAAATCCGGCAGCACAAACGCCTCCGGATCCTGCGGGCTGATGAAATTGCGCCCCTTCTCCGTCATGTCCGCGTCGTGACTTTTTTCGTCCATCGCGAACAGCAGCTCCTCTTTCTCGCGGTAAAGCTCCTCCTTCTTCTGGTCCTTGTGCAACGACAACTCGGCGCGGTTCATCATTCCGGCATATTCCGGGTTTTCCAAAATTTTCAACAGCGCCTCGGAACGCGGCTGGCCGGTCTTGACACGGAACAGCAGTAGGCCGATCTGCCGCTCCAGTTCGTCGGCGTTCTGGATTTTCGCGCCGTCTGCTGGACTCAGTTTCTTGATGAGTTCCTCGGCTTCTTTCAGGAAGCGACCGCACAACTGCTGCTGCGCGCGGACGAGGCCTTCCACCGTCGGTTTCCACTGCGCATATTGTTCGTCAAACGTCCGCACCGCCGGGCCGCTGATGATGAGCGGCGTGCGCGCTTCATCAATGAGAATGGAATCCACTTCGTCCACGATGGCAAAATAATGTCCACGCTGAACCTGTTCCTCCTTGCGCAGCGCCATGCCGTTGTCGCGCAGATAATCGAAACCGAACTCCGCGTTGGTGCCGTAGGTGATGTCGCACGCATACTGCTGGCGGCGGACGACCGGCGGCTGGCTGTTCAAAATGCAGCCGACCGTCAGGCCAAGAAATTTATACACCGCGCCCATCCATTCGCTGTCGCGCGACGCGAGATAATCGTTCACCGTCACGACGTGGACGCCGCGACCGGTGAGCGCGTTGAGATAAACCGGCAGTGTGCCGACGAGCGTTTTGCCTTCGCCCGTGGCCATTTCCGCAATGTGGCCGGTGTGCAGCGAATACCCGCCGACAAGCTGCACGTCGAACGGCACCATTTCCCAGGGTGATGGCTGGCCGCGCACAATGATGTCCTGCCCGCACAGGCGGCGGCAGGCGATTTTGACCACGGCGAACGCCTCCGGCAAAATTTCATTCAACTTCGCGGCGAGTTCCGCCTTGTCCCCGATCTTGGAAAGCTCCTCCTTCCACGCAACGGTTTTGGCGCGCAGCTCGTCGTCGGACAGCGTTTGCAGTCCGGCCTCGATTTCGTTGATCCGCGCGACGACCGGGTGGATTTTCCTCACCTCGCGGTCGTTTTTAGAACCAAAAAGCGATCTAAACAAATTCCAAAATATGCTAAAAAAATTCACATCAATCTTTCAGTGGCAATCGTTAAAAAATGAACGGATACGCTACGCGAGGAAGCGCCGGACGTCAAAGCGAAAGGCGAAAGGTTTTGTCTTGATTTCGTGGCCGACGGGGGGAAATTATTTTCCGCCGCGTGCAATCAGGAGTGCGTCACGCATGAATTATGATCGCCGAAGCGCTCAATTCTACGAAGTCATATTTGCTGAAAGCGTTTTCCAAAGTCGTTAAATTCGATGCCAGAAGTTTCGAGAGCTGATCGTTTGAAATGTTGCCGGTCGAAATCAAAAGCAATTTCGGCGGCACACCATGCAAAAGAAATGAGGTTACAAAATCATTGTCCTTCGTCACGACGATGCGCCCTTCCCGGATCGCCACTGCAATGATGTCGCCGTCCGGCATGCGGTTTCCAGCGGGAAAATCCAAAGTGTGAACCGCGTCGTGGCCGATGGCAGCCAGTTCCCGCGCCAGACGGCGCGGCAATTGCGCGTCCACGACAAATTTCATGCGGCCACGGATTCGATGCTTTTAACTCGGCTCAAGCGTGCCCCGTAGGCAATGGCCGCGCGCAAGTCGTCCGCTTCAAGGTCGGGATAATCCGCCAGAATTTGTTCCTTCGTCATGTCGCCGCTCAACAATTCAAGGAGAAATTCCACGGGATAGCGCAAACCGCGAACACAAGGTTTCCCGTGGCAGATGTTTGGATCCACCGTGATGCGTGAGAGAAGTTGTTCACTCGACATGATGAAAGATTACACCAGCCGTTTGCCGCCGCAAGCGCGAAGCCGGGGCCGGGGAAAAAACAGCGAAACGGTCATCCAGAAAATCTTTGCGAACTGCCCGTGCCATGAGACGAATGAAGAATGAAATGCAGCCCCGCGTTGACGAAACCAAGCCCGGAGCGTAATCTGCCACCAAGAAACAATTAAACGCATGGGCAAAATCCGGCGCAGCGGCTATATTCTGGAGTGGTTTATTGGCGATCACGAGCCGCATCACATTCACGTTTATGACAGCAAGCGCCGGCTCATTGGCCGGTTGGATCTGGAATGGCTGGCCGGGGTTGAAGGCTGGACGCCGGATCGCAAACTGATGAAACTCATCGCTGATTTGAAAAACGAAGGCCGACTATGAAAACATCCGTGCAACTCAAAAAAACCTACGGCAAGGGCGTATTCTCCCGTGTCCGCCACGCCCGCTATCTCGGCTGGGAAGACGCCTTTGATGTCGAATTTGAGGACGGGTTGAGCTTTTTGGAGCCTCACGCCACCATCCGCAAGGCCAACCGCATCGCCGCCAACGCCGTGCCCGTGAGCGTGGAAGTGGATGGCGACCTGGGCAGCCATTTCAAGGTGACTTACGACAATGGGCAGGTGGCCGAAGTCTCGTGGTCATTCATCCGCGAACTGCCGCCGAAGAAATAGACCTGCGAAGCCGGAGCCGGGGGAAAAACCAGCGAAACGGTCAGCCAGAAAATCTTTGCGAACTGCCTGTGCCGTGAGACGAAGGCAGAATTAAGAATGCGGAATGAAATCTGGCGCGGGCGGGAAACCGTGAACGTGGTTCAAACTAACGAATTTCAATAATGCGGCCACCCTCGTCCAATGACTGCAAAATCTGCGGCAGAAATTTTCCAAACGCTTGCAGCAACGGCTGGTTTCTGCAATTCCCCAGGCGAACCCAAATCAATCTGCCCTTTTCATTCGGACGGCTGGCGAGGTCTAAAAAATCCTGATCTTTGCTGATGAGAACAAAATCATTTGACGTTGCAAATTTCCAAATCGTCAAATCATCGTCGCTTTTCAAGCCGATTTCGCGGACGTGCCGGCTTTCGTGGCCGAGGCCGCCAAGAAATTCCGCCAACGCCGGCGGCAACTGATGGTCAACCAAAAATTTCACGCTGTGTGCAAAACAACATGATCCGTCTGATGCGCGGCGTATTCGATGGCGGCGAGAATGTCGTCGCGCTCAAGATCGGGATGATCCTTCAGGATTTCCTCGTAGGACGCTCCGGCGCTCAACAATTCCAAAACGTCGGACACGCGCATCCTCATGCCGCGAATGCACGGCCTGCCGCCGCATTTTCCCGGCTCGATGGTGATGCGCGAAAGCAATTGTTCGTTTAACATGATGAAAGATTACACCTGCCGTTTCCCGCCGCAAGCGCGAAGCCGGGGCCGGGGGAAAAACCAGCGCAATGGCCAGCCAGAAAATCTTTGTGAACTGCCTGTGCCGTGAGGCGAATGTTAAATAAAAAAGCCGCTACGGTTGCCCGCAACGGCTGATGGTTCAAGGCAATTGCCTTTCAATGCAGTCTGAAAAATAACTGGTTCCAGTCGGAAACATTCCAGTAATTGGAATAAATCATCGTTGAATTTGTCGCGGTGAAAGGCGTGCCGAAATTTGTCCATGAATTCAAGTCGGTCGAAACTTGCAACTGATAATTTGTGCTGACGGTGAGATTTGAAAAACTGACCGTCACGGCTTTGACTATATTTACGCTCGGCGGACTTTCCACTTGGTAGAGCTGTTGGACTTCAGAATCGGAAAAATTCCGATTATAGATTCGAACATCGTCAATCGCCCCAACAAACCCTGAAAAAGCATCGTTGTAAACTGTGCCAGCGTAATAATACTGGTAAGCACCAATGTTGAGTATCTCCTCCGAATCTTGATACAAAGGACCGTTTGCAGGTTGACTTGCTACTTTGCTTCCGTTGATGAACAGGGTCAAGTTCGTGCCGTCGTAAACCATCGCTAGATGAGTCCATGTGTTTGTTGTCATCGTTCCTGGCGCGGAAGAAACAAACACACTAGGTGGCCGAAAATTCAAATTGCCTTGTGCCGAATTCGTGGCCAACCCAAGCAGATAGCTGTTTTGAGTCCCACCTGAAATTACATTCATCCAATTTGAGGAAAGCGAATCTGGCTTTATCCATGCCGACAGTGTCAAAGCAGAGCCGGAAACAAGATCGGAATTTGCGATGAAAATGCGGCTGCTGCCATTAAAATGATAGGCTTGATTCGATTGTCCAAAACGGTCGGGCGAGAGAGTTGCGCCATAAACCGTTCCGTTGTGACCATTGCCACTTGCATCATTCGCGTTTCCGCTGAACTGATAATAGGCAACGAGTCCGTTTGTGAGAAATGTTTGCGCGTGGACTGCACTACAAAAAGCCAAGCCAAAGATGACGGCTGTTATTTTCATACGAATTAGGGGTTTGCTTTTCATTTTATTAGTTGGTTGTTTTCTGAATTAACGTGCTTGACCAAGATGTCCGATGAAACAAGTCAGGCTGTCCGGCGGATTCTGGAAAAATTTCCGAATTAAATTTGCGACTTCATTTATTGGTGTAGCTTGATTGATTTGCTCCAAAGAACCACAAACCCACTTCGCGACTGACCTTGTGGCTTCAACAACATTTGGTTCCTCGACTGGAAGCGCGTGACAGTGTTTCACTGCGATGTCATGCCACGTTTTCCATCTGAAATCATGTTCCGGCGGCGCTGGAGCGACGTGAAATCGAGCTCGTGCGAGGATTCTGGCTCGCCCAGTATCCAAAACATGGAACTGAAACAGAAGGAAGTATTTTCGCAGTATCGCGTTTGATTCAACCTCTGCTGGTTCTTTGAGAGCGGGCACATGGTGTGGCCACAAGAAAACACCATTTCCGTAATGAATTACGTCCCATCCTTCTGGCCTATTCTCATTCAGGTCATCGAATAATTCTTTATAGTTCATACTTTTCATACCTAAATCTTCACGCTGGCACGGTGACGTTCACGGCGCAGCCGTCGCGGGAACAACATCGCTTGGAAGACCGATTTCGCTTTTGCCGAGGAAGAACACGGCTTTGTATTGGCGCACTTCGGGTTTGCCCGCCGTCAGCAACGGGCGGTTGTCCACATAGGGCGAATGAGTTTCGCTGGCGAGCAACGTAAATCCCGCGTCGCCGTCTCTCATGCCGTAAAGGTGAACGCCCTCGGCATCCTTTTTGTTGAACCCAATTTCCACGACGCCCGCCAGTTTTACCACGGCATTTAGGACGGGCTTTTCCTGCGTCATGTCCGTGGAATCTTCCGGCCCGATGATGTTGAGCTGGTCGCCGATGACCTCGGTGTAGGCGGTGCTGGTTTTGATGCGCTGCGCCAGGAGC
>DATCBW010000108.1:0-9839 GCA_036511615.1 Verrucomicrobiia bacterium
GCTGAAAAATTTCACAATGGGCGATTTCCATTCGACGGTAGCACCGTCCGCCCCTTTTTCCACCTTGATGAACGCCAGTCCTTTCGCGCCAAAACTCTTGGCGTATTCCGTCATCGTCTCGATCTGGCCCTGCGTCGCGCTGGCGAGACCTTTGGCGTTTAGCGCCTTTACAACTCCACTGTTTGCAATTGCGCCGGAAAAAACCTTGAACGTGCTGGTCTTGAATTCTTCCGTGAAGTCCACCAACTCCATCGCAAACCGCGTGTCCGGCTTGTCAATGCCATAGCGGTTCAACGCTTCTTCAAACGTGATGCGCTTGAACGGCGTGGGAATGTCAATGTTCAGCGCCGTTTTCCAGACGTGCTTGAGCAGACCTTCGATGAGCGCGTAAATATCCTCGCGGTCAATGAAGCTCATCTCGATGTCCACCTGCGTGAACTCCGGCTGGCGGTCGGCGCGCAAATCTTCGTCGCGATAACAGCGGGCGAGCTGGAAATATTTTTCCACGCCGGCGACCATCAAAATCTGTTTGAACTGCTGCGGCGACTGCGGCAACGCGTAAAACGTGCCGGGCTCGCGCCGGTTCGGCACGAGAAATTCGCGCGCGCCTTCGGGCGTGGACTTGAAGAGCGTCGGCGTCTCGACTTCGAGGAAGCCTTGTTCGTCCATGAATTGTCGCGTCGCAATCGCAACTTTGGAACGCACTTTCAAATTGCGCGCCATTTCGGAGCGGCGCAGATCTAGATAGCGATATTTCAGGCGCAATTCCTCGTTCACCTTGTTCGCGATTTCGGGATCGTCCACGGGAAACGGCAAAACTTCCGCCATGTTCAAAACTTCCAGCGCAGTCACGCCGACTTCGATTTCGCCGGTGGGAATTTTGGCGTTGTTCGTGCCAGCGGGACGTTGACGCACTTTGCCGGTGATGCTCACGACACATTCGCTGCGCAGCGCGGCGGCTTGCGTGAAAAGTTCGGGCGTCAAATCAGACGGATCGAAAACGGTTTGCGTGCGGCCTTCGCGGTCGCGAATATCAATAAAAATCAAGCCGCCCAAATCGCGGCGGGAGTGAACCCAGCCGGATAGCGTGACGGTTTGCCCGATGTGTGCCGGACGCAGTTCGTTGCAATGATGCGTGCGTTTCATGTAAATGTGGCGTTGCTCTAACAGGCGTCGCCGAAATCATAACGGCGGTCGCAGACCGCCGCTACAAGGCAAAAGCGAACGCTCATCTTGGCCGTAAATCCGACGGATTTCAAAAACAATTTTGAATCCGCACGGCACCGGCGCTTTTCTCATGCGCCTTTTGGTGTATGTTCGATTTATGCGCTATCTCGTCAAAGCCCGCGTGAAACCGGGATGCGAACAAAGCCTGCTGCGAGCCATCGCCGATGGCACGCTCGGCCAAGGCTCCATTGCCGGCGATGAATACATTTACGACCTGCAACGGGCGCGCGTCGGCGACGATGGCACCGCGCACTGGGTTGAAACCTGCTTTTGCGACACGCCGCTGGCGGAGGAACGTCCCTACTGGGAGAAATACTTTGAGTTGTTGAGCGTCAAGGACGCGCACAACCGGAAAAATTGCCGGCACGAAAACGGAACCGAACCGTGGGCGTGTTCCAACTGCGACTGCACCAAGCGGCTCGAAGAACGGTTGCAGCAACAAGGCAACGCATTTTTGAAAACTTTGCCGGACGTGGACGCTTCCTGAATCCCGCACGCCGCCGGTTTCGCCCAAAATAAATCTCGCCAGCAGCGGGCAAAGCGTCTTGAATTCATGATCAACCATGAGCACTGACAACAGAGATTCCTTTCAACCCGGCGGAACACGCCGTCAATTCATCAAACAGACCGGCCTCGCCGCTGCGGCGATGGCTGGCGCAGGTTTGTTGCCGCTGTCGGTTTCCGCCGCTGAAAGCAAACCGGCCATCGCCATCGTCCTCGACAAATCAGACGCGGTCACAACCCAGCCGCCAGTGCAATGGGCGGCGGAACAATTGCGCGAAGCGCTCGCGGCCCGTGGAATTGCGGCGCAAATTTTTCAGAGCCTTGATGATACGCCGCCCGCGCTAGAAATTGTTCTCGTCGCTGGCCGCAATTCGCGGTTCGCACGGCAGATTTTGGACGCCGCGAAAATTTCATTGCCGGACGTTCCCGAAGCGCTGGCGCTGGCGCGCGGAAAAATCGGGAGGCGAAATGTTCTGCTGGCCGTCGGTTCGGACGTGCGCGGGCTGGTTTATGCGCTGCTTGAACTCGCCGACCGCGTGAATTTTTCCGCCGACCCGCTGGCCGCGTTGCGGACGGTCAAGCCAGCCAGCGAACGACCGGCGAATTCCATCCGCAGCATTTCGCGCGGATTCAACAGCGACGTGGAGGACAAACCGTGGTTCCAGTCAAAGGAATTCTGGCCGCCCTACCTCACGATGCTCGCGGCGAACCGGTTCAACCGTTTCAGCCTCACGCTCGGACTCGGCTACGATTTCGCGACCGGCCTTCGCGACACTTATTTGTATTTCGCGTATCCGTTTCTGCTGTCCGTGCCGGGTTACAACGTCCGCGCCGTGCCGCTGCCCGACGCCGAGCGCGATCTGAACTTGGAAATGCTCAAATTCATCAGCGACGAGACAGCGCGACGAGGTTTGCATTTTCAGCTCGGCCTCTGGACGCACGCCTTCCAGTGGGCGAACAGCCCGAACGTGAATTACACCATCGAAGGTCTGACACCGGAAACCCAGGCCGCCTACTGCCGCGATGCGTTGCGCACCCTGCTCGTCGCGTGTCCGAACATCAACGGCGTGACGATTCGCACGCACGGCGAAAGCGGCGTGCCTGAAGGCAACACGGGAATCTGGAAAACCATTCTCGATGGCGTCGCCCAATGCGGACGAAACGTGGAAATTGATTTGCACGCCAAGGGAATTGACAACGCCATCATTGACACCGCGCTCGACACGGGAATGTCCGTCAACGTCTCGCCGAAATTCTGGGCCGAACACATGGGACTGCCGTATATGCAGGGCGCGATCCGCCAGCAGGAAATGCCGCCGCCCAATTCGCCGACCGCCGGCTTTTTCTCGCGCAGTTCCGGCTCGCGCTCGTTTTTGCGCTATGGCTACGGCGATCTGCTCACCGAGAATCGGCGTTACGGAATTTTGCACCGCATCTGGCCGGGCTCGCAGCGGCTTTTGCTCTGGGGCGACCCTGAAATGGCCGCCGCCTACGGGCGCGTTTCGAGTTTTTGCGGCAGCAACGGCGTGGAAATTTTTGAACCGCTCTTCTTCAAAGGCCGCAAAGGTTCCGGCCTGCCCGGCGGACGCAACGCCTATGCGGACGATTCGCTTCGTCCAAAACTTGATTTTGAAAAATACGACTACACCTACCGCGTCTGGGGCCGCAATCTTTACAATCCTGACGGCGACGCGGACGCCTGGAGACGCGCGCTGACAAAACAGTTTGGCGGCGGTGCGGAAAAAGTTGAACGCGCGCTCGCGTCAGCGGGCAAAATTTTGCCGCTTGTCACCACGGCCCATTGCCCGTCGGCAGCCAACAACAATTACTGGCCGGAAATGTATTGGACCATGCCGATGGTGAACGCCAGCCGCCGGCATCCTTACAGCGACACCGCCAGCCCGAAACTGTTCGGCAACGTCAGCCCGCTCGACCCGGAATTTTTTCTAAGCTGCGACGAGTTCGCCGGTGAGTTGATCGACGGTGAGGCGAGCGGAAAATATTCGCCGGTCTGGGTCGCCAGCCAGCTCGACGACGCGGCGAAAAACGCGGCGGATAATCTGCACGCGGCGAAATCAAAAGTGCGCGACGCCAAAAGCGCGGATTTCCGGCGGCTCGCGATGGATGTCGCCATTCAATCTGGTTTGGGAAAGTTTTTCGCGGCGAAATTTCGCGCCGGAGTTCTTTACGCGCTTTACGAGCGCAGCCTTCATCAGCCCGCGTTGGAATCGGCACTCAAATCACAGCGCGCCGCACGCGTGGCGTGGGCGGAACTCGCGGACACGGCGAAAAACATTTACCGCAGCGACGTCACATTCGGCCCGGATTATTTTCAGCGCGGCCACTGGCTGGACCGGCTGGCCGCGATCGACGAAGACATCGCCGACATGGAAACGGTTTTGAAGCGGACAACCGACGACAATAAAAATTTATTGAAGGCTGATCCGAAGGTGATTGAACAAGCCATGCGCGCCGTTCTTGAAAAACCGAGGCACAACGGGCCGCCCACGCTCGCGGATTTTCACACGCCGCCAGGTTCGTTTCAACGCGGCCAACCGCTGACCATCATCGCCCACGCGCCCAAAGTTGCCGGCGTGCGGCTGCGCTACCGGCGCGTCAACCAGGCCGAAAACTGGCAGATGGTCGAAATGGAATTGGCAGGCAAAGATTATGTCGCCGCGATTCCGGCGGATTACACGGACTCGCCGTTCCCGCTGCAATATCATTTCCAAGTCCGCACCAGCACAGGCAGCGCACGGTTGCATCCCGGCCTCCAACCCGGCTGGCAAGGCCAGCCATATTTCGTCGTGCGCCAGGCGTGACTTATTCCGGCAATGAAATCCGCCACACGTTGGTCGCCGTGCCGGAATTTTGCAGCGCATTTTGCAGGCCGGAGTTGGAAAGCTGCTGCACGCTGCCGTCGGCAAGCCCGACGTTGTCTTGATTGACGTGCATTGTGGAAGTCCAACTGACGCGTTGGCCGGAAACGAGTTTCAAAATTCCCTTTTCAGGTTCATTGTCGGCGGTGAGGTTCCGGTCGCCGTCGAGAAACCGTTGTGGCGATTCATCCTTCGCGTCCAGACCGACGAAGTAACTGACGTTTTCATTTTGCAGATGGCTGAAGTTGTAGGCGGCGGTGCGCGTGTCCGCCGGGCAAATTAAAATTTTCGGCGTGCTCAATTCATTCGACATGACCAGAAAATGGTGGAACGTGTCCGCGCCGGTGTTGAATTCCCTGGTGCCGCCGCTGGCCTTCGGCACATCCATCGGATATTTGTCGCCGTTGTCGCCTTCCCAGATGCGGAACGCCAGTCCGCATTGTTTCAAATTGTTGACGCAGTTGATGCGCCGCGCCCGGTCATGGGCACCAGCCAGCGCGGGCAGCAACATCGCCGCAAGGACGGCGAGAACGGCGATGACCACGAGCAGCATGACGAGGGTGAATCCACGAGTTTTGGAGTTCATGCGGGCATCTTCGCGCAGTTGGGTTTTTATTTCAACCGTTATCTGTCGCCGGCGGCAGACCGATTTTGTCCCGCCGACGGCAGTTTAGGTTTCCCCTGCATGCGCGTTTTGGCTTTACCTTTCCCTGAAAGCTGTTTGGCTATTGGTAATTCAGTCGCACCAATCGCAACCAATCGTCTGCTTATGAAAAATAAACATCCCATCGCCCGCGCAACCATTCTCATCGCGACCGGCCTGGCCGCCGCGTTTAGTTTCGGCTGCAAAAAAAGTGAAGCGCCAACGGCCGGACAAAATCCCACGACCGCCCAGCAAACGACCGCCCTGCAAACCGGTTCCACCATCACCCCGGTGGAAAAAACCAGTTTCAACGAGGTCACGTCGCAGCTTGATCCCGGCGGCAATTTTTATCTTTACCTCGGCACGGCGCAGTGGCTCGAACATCTCTCCGGCAAGGTGGAAAACTTGCGGCAGATGTTCACTTCGATGCCCGACGCGAAGCCCGAGGACGTTGCGAACATCAACAAGGCTGTTGACGTGGTGGAGAACGTGATCAAGGACAGCGGCGTCGAGGACATCACCGGCATCGGCGTGAGTTCGATTGAAATTGAAAAGGGATTCTATCGCAACAAGGTGCTGCTGCATCATTATGCCGGCAAAGGCGACGGCTTTCTCTGGAAACTGGGCGGTGCCGCGCCGCACGCGCTTACGGGGCTGGACCTGCTGCCAGTGAACACGGCGTTCGCGATCTTTGCGGACGCCGACGTGCCGTTGCTCTGGAACGTCGTCAAGGAGGAGGCCGGCAAATCCGGCTTACCGCAGGCAAACGATTTTATCCAGCAGCTTCCCGACCAGTTTGAAAAGAACACGCAGGTGAAATGGGACACGTTTCTGCATTCGCTCGGCGGCGAATTCGGCCTCGCCATCACGCTCAACGAAGCCAACAAGATTCCCGTGCCCGTGCCGCCGACCGCCATCGAGATTCCCGAACCGGGCATCCTGCTCGTCGCGAAAGTGAATGACGACACGATTTTCAACTTCATTGCCGCGCAGTTGAAAAAGAACCCCGGCCAGCCGGTCATCAGCGTTGACGACAAGGGCCTGAAGATGCGCACGGTGGCCGTGCCGTTGCCGCTGGCCATCAGCCTGCGCCCGACGGCGGCGAGCAGCGGCGGCTATCTTTTCATCGCCTCGTCCGACGCGCTCGTGCGGGAGGCGCTCGCGGTGAAAGCCGGCGAGCAGCCCGGATTGAAGAGCACCGCTGAATTCAAACGCCTCTCGCAGGGCATCCCCGACCAGGGCAATCAATTTTCCTATGTCAGCCCGCGGTTCGGACAGACCGTGATGGAAATTCAGAAGCAGTTCATCACCGGCGCCGCCGCGCAAAACGGCGGACAGCCGCAGATGGAATGGCTGAAGTCATTCATGAATGCCAACCAGGTCACGTTCGCCTATTCCGTGGGCGCGAACACGCCCGACGGCTGCCTGACCATCGGCAACGGCAACCAGAGCGCCGCCGCCCTTGCGTTGCTGCCCGCCGTCGCCGTGGCCGGAGGGCTGGCCGCCATCGCCATTCCGAATTTTGTGAAGGCCCGGGCCACTGCGCAGGAAAACGCCTGCATCAACAACCTCCGCCAAATTGACGCCGCCAAGAACCAGTGGGCGTTGGAGAATGGAAAAAAGACCGGTGACGTTCCCACCGAAAATGACCTCAAACCCTACATCCGGCTGGTCAACGGGGAATTTCCGAAATGTCCGGCGGGCGGCACCTACACCATCAACCCCGTTGGCCAGCCACCGACGTGCAGCATTCCCGGTCACAAGCTGCCATGAAACCTGCGCCGGGGTGCTGTCGAAGCCGATTCGGAATGTATTTCAAAAACATAAATGGACTGGCAGAAATTTAAGTTGAGAATAGATTCGCGACGTGAACCAGCATCAGCCACACAACGCAAAATCCAGTCAGAGTCAGGCTGTTCCCAGAGGTGACAAGACGGGACCAGACCATGACGGCAGCCGGCCGGCGCCCAAACCGGTGCGGATGCTGCCAGACCCGGCGGTTTGCCGCGTCCGGCGCAGTGACATGGCGGACTTGGTTTGCATGGATTCGGCTGAACAGTTGCGAGGCCGTGAAAAAACCGGCCGCACGCTGTCGTGAAGGTTGCGCCTTTTCCGGTTCTTGTTCAAAGCTCATTCCCCGGCAAAATTATGTTGGACACAAACTTCGTCCAGAATAGAATCAAACCACAAACTAGATCGGCCACAAACAACCCAAATCAATTTGGCCGACCTGGATGTTAGGCGGCTTCCAGGTATGAAGAGAAAACACTACTTGTTTACAGCGGGAGGCATTGCGCTTGGCGCGCTGATCGTCGTTATGTTAATGGGGCTGATTCGTCGAAGCACCGATGTTGAATTGAGCAACGGCGGCTTTGTCCGCATTACACCCCCGTCCGTTTGGAGTTCGTTTTTGTCTAAAGAAGGTTGCAAAATTCTTTACCGACCAAGAGACGGAAAAGCTGGAACGGTGACTTTCTTTGAGAGTTCTATTTTCCAGCTAGACAACGGTCAGCCTGCTTTGATAGTGCCTGTGGCAGACAGTGATTGCCTGCTGATTCTTTATGATGCAGACGTTCATTACCGCCTAGTAAGACTCGACACCACCAAACCGTTCAACAAATTCCCTGACAATAGCTATTTAAGTTATATCGTTCAGTCGTCGCCTTGGAAGATTGAGGAAGGAACGAGCAACGACTGGGAAAAAGTGTGCTCGTATTTAACAACTGTGCCACAAAACATTTTTAATCAACAAGCTGTCACAACAGTTGATTTGGGTGTTGCTCGGTTTCATTATCGAAGGAAAGAACTGCTTTCAGAAGTTAACCGGGAAATTTATAATACAAAACACGGCTATGTCTACTGACCTGCCGCCTAATATCGAGATAAGCTGCAAATTTCACCGCGCGTTTCCAATTTTGTCCGCCAGGTCTTCAATCGTCCAGTTCGCGCGCGACGACTGCAATTCGTCCGCCGCCGCGCCGTGCTGCCAGACGGCGTAACGCAGCGTCTTCCCCGCGTCCGCCTGCAACGCCGGCTGCGCCAACAGTCCGGCGATGAACCCCGCAAGCAAATCACCGCTGCCGCCCTGCGCCAGATGCGGATTGCCGGACGGATTCGCGAAAATTTCCCCCTCGCTGCGGCCCACCAAAGTCTGATGGCCTTTCAACACCACCCAGCCGCCGCCGAATTTTTTTGAGACCTCGCGCAAGGCCTTCACGCGGTCGGCCTGGACTTGATGCACCGGCCAGCGCAGCAGCCTCGCCGCCTCGCCGGGATGGGGCGTCAGCACGCGGATGAATTTTTTTGGGAAAAATTCGCTGGCCAGAAAATCAATCGCGCTCGCGTCCACGACGAGCGGACGGGCCAGGTCGCGCCACCAATGGCGCACGGCGTGACGCAGTTCCACCGGCAGATCACCCGACGCCAGCCCCGGCCCGACGAGATAGGCGTCAATGTCGTCGGAAAAATTCATCTCCGGCTGCCACACGTTCACCATCGCGGACTGCAACTGCGAGGCGATGACGTGATAAACATTTTCCTGCGTGGACACCGTCACGACTCCGGGCTGCGCGCGTTGCGCCCCGCGCGCCGCCAGCACCGCCGCGCCGTGAAAACCCAGGCTGCCCGCGATGATCGCCACATGACCGAACGTGCCTTTGTGCGCGGCAACGTCGCGCGGCGGCGGAAAATTTTGAAAATCTTCCGGCAGCGTCCAGTTCAGTTCGGTTTGATGCGGACAGGGAATCAGGCCCACGTCGTCCGCCACTTCCAGCCGGCCGACGAACGGCCACGCCGCCGCCGCCAACATTCCCATTTTCGGCGCGCCGATGGTGAGCGTGACGGCGGCTTCAATCGCCGCGCCAAAATGTTCGCCGGTGTCCGCGTTGAGGCCGGACGGCACGTCCACGGCCAGCACGGGAATTTTCGCGGCGTTGACGGCGGCGATGATTTCCAGCCACGGCCCGGCGAGCGGACGGTTGAGGCCGATGCCAAAAATGCCGTCAATGATCAACGCCGGCTTTTCCTTCAACATCATCCCGACCTTGAGCAGATCGCTCTCCGGCAGCAGCAGTTCGAGAAGCTTGACCTTGCGGTCGTCGAGAAATTCCTTGGCCGCGCGGGCGTCGTCGCCGTTGTGGCCTTTGCCGGCGAGAATGAGGATGAAATCGTCGGCGCTCGTCAGCTTGCGGGCGCGGCGCGCGAGACGCTTGCCGACGCGGCGGATGACTTCGGCCTCGGTCTGGCCGGCCGCCCAGGTGGCGTTTTCCCATTCGCGCATCTGCGCAAGGCTGATGACTGGAACTGGCATGGCGCGAAGCTTGGCAAAAAAATTGCCATCGCAAAAGGAGAATGTAACCGCCTGCCGATTCACCATGGTGCGGCAAGTCAATTCCCTTTGATTCACGGTTCAATCCCACAACCGGAATGGCAGGCCGTTTTTCTCCAGAAAATTTCCGCAGCGCGGGCAGCGGCCAGGATCTTTCCACGGCTCGACAAAGTGTTTCGGATCAACCGGGCAGGCCGGCACGAATTTTTGCCAGACCAGCCGTCTCGCCTCGCTGCTTTGCGGGTTGAACGAACTTTCC
>DATCBW010000109.1:0-8232 GCA_036511615.1 Verrucomicrobiia bacterium
TTGCAGGCGGGACAGCGCCAGCGCTGGTGGCCGTGCCGGGAGGTTCCATTCTTGACGCTGTTCGCGGTGTGGCAGTGCGGGCAGTTCATGCCCCACCTCATCCAGTGCCGCCGACCATATCAACACCTGTTTAGCAATCCCGATTATTGAATGTGGCTTCAGGAATTATAGGCACAAATAATGTCAATGCTGTTGGCGGGTCTGCGTCGCAATATGCTGGCAGTGGTGGAGTAGGAAGAATTGCAGTTTACTACGCCGAGAGATTTACCGGTGTAACTACGCCGACAGCCTTCATTTTTAACGACACCAACAGTGATACCATAAACATCACAAATCAGCTGGCTTCTCAATCCATCGTCTTTGGATCGAATGCCTTGTTCAACGTCGGATTGGCAAGGAGGAACGAAACCGGCTCAAACAAAAACTCGCCGTTTCGTTCCTCCTTGCCAATGCTCGCGTCGCAGGCTGCGGCTGGTTAGGAATTCACGAAGCAGACCTGCAAGCCTTCGGCTTTGGAACAGCATTGACCGCGTGCCATGCTTCAAAAGCGGTTGTCTAATAAGTTGACTTATGGTTGTCTCATCGGGTAGTGTCAGCGCATGAGCTATCAGCCACAGTTCAGCATCACGCCCGCATTGCTGGCGCGGGTGGAGCAGATTGCCGCCCTGCGCGAGCGCATCCTGGCGGCGACCGTGGAAGTGCCGTGGATTCCCGCGCTGCAAAAGGACACCCGGACGCGCAACACCCATTCTTCAACAGCCATTGAGGGCAATCCGCTCACGCTGGAACAAGTCCGCGCCGTGGAGGAAGGCCGGGAAATCCCCGCCGTCGCCGCCCGCGCCAAGCGGGAGGTGGTCAATTATTTCGCCGCGCTGCGTTTCGTGGAAAAGAACGCCGCCAAAAAGACGATCTCGCATGAGGAGATTTTAAGTCTGCATAAAATCATGGCCGGTGACGTGATGGATCAGGGAACTGCCGGACGCTATCGCACCATCGCCGTGCGCGTTGGCCGTTATGTGCCGCCGCCACCAGGGGACGTTTCGGGTTTGATGTTTGAATTGCTGGCGTGGTGGAACAAGGACGCCGCCAAAATGTCGCCCGTCTTGAGTTCTGCCATCGTCCATTATCGGTTTGAATCCATCCATCCGTTTGCCGACGGGAACGGGCGCACAGGCCGCGCACTGGCCTTGTGGGAGCTTTACCGGCGCGGGTTTGACACGCACCACATTTTTTCCGTGGACGAATTTTATTGGGAAAACCGCCCGCGCTACTATGCGGCCTTGGACGCCGTGCGGCGCGAGGGCGAGGATTTAAGCGGCTGGCTGGAATACGCCGCCGAAGGCTTGCAACTCACTTTGGAGCGCGTCTGGATGCGGGTGCAGAAGTTGTCCGCCGGTTCAACCCGGACAAAACTGGTGCTGCGCCCAAAGCAGGAGCAGTTATTGCAGCTATTGCGCGACCACAAAAGCATGACGCCACAGGAAATTTGGGACGCCCTGGGCGTGACCAAGCAAGGTGCAATCAAGTTGATGCAGCCGTTGCTGGATGCCGGGCTGGTGCGGCGTGTTGGCACTAGAAAATCAGGGCGTTACATTCTGGCATGAGCCAAAAAATCTTCAGTGAAAGTTTCAGTGAAACCTTCAGTAAGAGGGTAGTTAATGAGTTCGTTCGGAAAGGTCAAGAGTAGTGCAAAAGTGCTTGCATTCATTGGCGAAAATGCGTATATTTTCTTCGTAAAAACGGACGTGAACCGCCCGATTCCGACCCTCGCTTCCATCCTGAACCGCTTGAGCGGCAAGAGTTTTGTGGCGTAGGAATCCGCAACGGACACCAAAACGGACACCAGTTTATCTACTCCGTTAGAATTCAGCGTAACCGGCGCTAATCCGCCGACTACTCGCTAACTCTGCGGAATCCGGTTCAGTTATCCTTGCGATTGCGTGAACATTATGAAAACACGTTATCGCTTAATCCGCCGGAACGGCCGGGGCGGGATGTATTATGCCGTGAATAAAACCACCGGCAAGCCGAGCAGCTGCACACGACCAATGAGGACTAAGCCCAACAGATCATCGAGGCCAAGAACAATTCGGTTCGCCAGCCCATCCTGAATCTGCAAATCGCCAAGGCGTATCTGGCCGGCTCGGACGACGGCATGAAAACGCGCACCTGGCAGAACGCCATTGAAGCCCTCACCGGCACCAAGAAGGGAGCGAACCAAGAACGCTGGCTGCGCGTGGCCAAGGACAAGGCGCTGGCCCCGTTGCTGCCCAAAGTCATCATTGAAACCCAGGGCGAACTTTTGTTGCACATTCTGCAATGCGGCAAAGTTTCCACGAATGTTTATCTGCGCCGCCTGCATAACTTCTGCGTGGACATGAACTGGCTGCTGTGGCCGCTGGTGCCGAAACGCCAGTGGCCAGCCGGCGAGTTCAAATAAAAGCGCGCCATCACCTTGGCCGAGCACCTGGCTATTGTCGCCCGCGAGAACAATCCCGAACGCAAGGCGTTCTACCAACTGGCGTGGTATTTGGGCGCGTCGCAGCCCGACTTGGCATTCCTTCAGGCCGAGGATGCTGACTGGAACAACAACGTCATCAGTTCCGCCAGCGCAATGCTGAAGCGCGTTGGCAACGGCGTATCCCGTTCCAGCAACCGCTCGGTCATCATCCGCGAACACGAAAGTTTCGTGTGCCGGGAAATGAAATGAGGCTGGCGCGTGCCGTGAGACAAACAAGGCGCTCATCAATGCCAAGAGCGAAACCATCGTGCGGCATTCATGCCCGCAGTTTACACCGAGCCTTGGACAAAGGCTGTCCACGGCAAAACATTTCAACTGCGTTATGGTTTCCAATGATGGCCTTCTGCTGCTTCTCGTATTCGCTCAAGGCGGGCATTTCCACCGGGGCGTTGCGGGAATAGGCGCGATGGACGGCGTTGCTATTTTGGCCGATGTTCACTTGGGCATACCGTTCGGGATAGCCTGCCGTTTTTGCCCTTTCAGCCCACGCGTAGTGGTAGCTATGCAGCAACACGCCTTTGATGCCAAGTCCGGTGCAACGTTGCTTGAACTCGGTGGCACGGTCGCCAGCACGGACCGTCCGCAGATAGGGAAACAGCGGGCCGCTGTCCGGCAGGTCGCGCAGAAGTTCGGCCATGTCTTCATCGAGGCGCATAATGGCAACGGTTCCCGTTTTCATACGCCGGTAAACCGGGTCGGCGAGTTCGGGTGTGAGCATCGGACAGGCGAGCGGGCGGACGCCGGGCAGGCGCAGTTTGCCAACAGCCTCGGCCACGCGCGGGCCAAATCCTTGTTCGAGGCGATGAGTCCGAAAACATTGCGCTGCGCGGGTGCCGTGTCCCAGCCGAGCAAAAAGTCCGGCGCGCTCAAATGAAAAAAACTCAACGCGTGCGACTGGATCATCTGGCCGAGGTTCATCAGGCGGCGCAGCTTGTCGGCGGCGGGCGGAATGTTGACGGCCATAAGCGCGTCGCCGGCCTTGGCAGAGGCGAGCGTGTGACTGACGAGACAGATGCCGCAGATGCGCTGGGTGATGCCGGGCATCTCGGTGCAGGGCCGGCCTTCACAGAATTTCTCGAATCCGCGAAACTCAACGACGTGAAACTCCGCGTCAGAGATGTTTCCCTCGTCGTTCAGGAAAATGCTGATCTTGGCGTGGCCCTCGATGCGGCTCACCGGGTCTATTATAATTCTTTTTGACATAATCAAATCAGTTGCCAAAGAAACGCAGAGGCGCAAAGACCGCAGAGAGCCGCAGAGCCGAAAATTTTTTTAACTCTGCGTGTCTTTGCGTTCTCCGCACCTCTGCGTTAAAAGTTTTCACATTCATAGTTAAATATGCTGTTCCTTCGACGGAAAACAATTAAGCATACTTAACGTGCGATTCCCATTACCACCTTTGGCAAAGAGTCGCCCGAATTTGTTTTCCATAAAACACAGGCCAGGGGCTGTCTCCAAAAAATGCGAACTTTATGCCAATTTCCGTGAAGATGGAATCCGGCGTTAGCATCAGATTTAGATTGCGGAATTTGTAAGTCCATTAAGTTGATTTCATGTTTCGCAAAGACACAGCGCCAATAAACTGACATCGCCAAACATATATGCACCCGACCAAAATGTTTCCCGCCAAACTTGCCACGTTCATTCTTTTCCTGTCCGCCACCGGCCTGCACGCCAGCGAGGCCGACCTGAAAATCCCGGCACTCGACCCGGTGCGGTTCGACACGCTGGGCGGCGTCAGCGGCATCACGCTGATGTATCTCGGCATTCTGGTCTGCGCCATCGGTGCCGTCTTTGGCATCGCCCAATACCTCCAGACCAAACGGCTGCCGGTCCACAAATCCATGGCCGACGTCTCGCAGCTCATTTGGGAAACCTGCAAAACTTATTTGTTCCAGCAGGGAAAATTCCTCGCCGTGCTGTGGCTGCTCATCGGGACGTGCATTTTTTTCTATTTCAAAATCCTTGAAGGCATGACGCTCGGAAATGTGACCGTGATTCTGGTCGCGTCGGTGCTGGGGATTCTGGGCAGCTACGGCGTCGCGTGGTTTGGCATCCGTATCAATACTACCGCCAACTCGCGCACGGCCTTCGCCGCGCTGCGCGGCGACGCCGTCGGCACGGTGAGCATTCCGCTGCGCTCCGGCATGAGTGTCGGCCTGCTGCTCGTCTGCGTGGAACTGTTTTTCATGATCAGCATCCTGGTTTTTCTGCCCAGCGCGCTCATCGGCCCGTGTTTCATCGGCTTTGCGATTGGTGAATCGCTCGGCGCTTCGGCGTTGCGCATCGGCGGCGGCATCTTCACGAAAATTGCCGACATCGGCAGCGACCTGATGAAAATCATTTTCAAGCTGCCGGAAGACGATCCGAAAAATCCCGGTGTCATCGCCGACTGCACCGGCGACAACGCGGGCGATTCCGTCGGACCGACGGCGGACGGTTTTGAAACTTACGGCGTCACCGGTGTGGCGCTCATCGCGTTTCTGGCGTTCGCGCTGGCGTCGTCGCCGGTGATTTGCGCCACGCTGATCATCTGGCTGTTCGTGATGCGCGCGCTGATGATCGTGACTTCCCTCGTCTCGTATTTTTTGAACGAAGCCATCACGCGGGCAAAATATGGCGGCAAAAAAGATTTCGACTTTGAAGAACCGCTCACGCATCTGGTCTGGATCACGTCGGCGGTCTCCATCGCCGTTACGTTCATGGCGAGCTATGTGCTGCTGGCCAGACAAACCGGCATTGACGGAAAGCTGTGGTGGGTGCTGTCGGCGATCATCTCGTGCGGCACCATCGCGGGCGCGGTGATCCCGGAGTTCACCAAGGTTTTCACCAGCACCAAGTCGGAGCACGTCCGCGAAATCACGACCTGCTCCAAACACGGCGGCGCGTCGCTGAACATTTTGTCCGGCCTCGTCGCGGGAAATTTTTCCGGCTTCTGGATGGGCCTGTGCATTCTGTCTTTGATGCTGGTCGGCTGGCTGCTGGCGACTTTCAGCGGCTCGCCGGTCGTGGCGTTGATGCCGCCCGCCTTCGTTTTCGCCGCGCCGATTTTTGCGTTTGGACTCGTGGCATTCGGGTTTCTCGGCATGGGGCCGGTGACGATTGCCGTGGACAGCTACGGGCCGGTGACCGACAACGCGCAATCGGTTTATGAATTGAGCCAGATTGAATCGCGTCCGGGCATCACGGCGGAAATCCAAAAACAATTCGGCTTTAAACCGGATTTTGAAAACGCCAAGCCGCTGCTTGAAAAAAATGACGGCGCGGGCAACACCTTCAAGGCCACGGCCAAGCCGGTGCTCATCGGCACGGCGGTGGTCGGCGCGACGACGATGGTTTTCGGCATCATCATCCTGCTCGAAAAAATGTTCGGCGGCGTGGTCGCCCATTTGAGCCTGGTGCAGCCGGAAATCATCCTCGGCCTGCTCATGGGCGGCGCGGTGATTTACTGGTTCACCGGCGCGAGCATGCAGGCCGTCGTCACCGGCGCGTATCGTGCGGTCGTCTTCATCGAGAAAAACATCAAGCTCGATTCCACCACCGCGTCGGAAAAAGACAGCAAGGAAGTCGTCCGCATCTGCACCGTCTATGCGCAAAGGGGAATGTGGAACATTTTCATCGTGATTTTCTGCTTCACGCTGTCGCTGGCGTTTTTCAATCCATATTTCTTCATCGGCTATCTCGTCGGCATCGCGTTTTTTGGACTGTTCCAGGCGATTTTCATGGCGAACGCCGGCGGCGCGTGGGACAACGCCAAAAAAATCGTCGAGGTGGATTTGAAGATGAAAGGCACGCCGCTCCACGCCGCCACCATCGTCGGCGACACGGTGGGCGACCCGTTCAAGGACACCTCGTCCGTCGCGCTGAATCCGGTCATCAAATTCACAACGCTCTTCGGCCTGCTCGCGGTGGAGATTGCCGTGACGATGCAGAACTGGGGATTGAAGATGCTCATCGCCGGAATCTTTTTCACCATCGCGCTTGTGTTCGTTCACCGCTCGTTTTACGGCATGAGAATTCCCACGGAGGAAATCCATGCCGACGATAATGCCGACGAAATTGAAAGTATTCCCGCTCAGGCGGAACCCACCCAGACCCTGACCAACGGTTTCGTCACCGCGCGCGGCGTGACTCTGAAATTGTAAATCAGACGTAAAGCGCGTGCTGCAGTTCGCGCAGCATCACGCCGCTGAACGGATAACGTTGGTCGGGATTGCGTTCGAGGCATTTCAAAACCACCTTCTCCAACGCCGGCGGCACGTCGGGATTGTGTTCGCGCAACGGCACCGGCCCGGCGGGCAGCATTTGCGCGGCGAGAATTTCAGCGGGTGAATCGCCGGGAAACGGCTTGTGGTTCGTCAGCAGTTCATACGCGGAAACGCCGAACGCAAAGATGTCCGCCCGCGCGTCCACCGGCTCGCGCCGCAACTGTTCCGGCGCCATGTAGCCGGGCGTGCCGGGATTCTTTGAAAGTTTTACCGGTTTTTCGGGAATCGGCAGCGCCATGTCAAAATCAATCAGCCGCACCGCCGCGTTGCGCGTGACGAGGATGTTTTCCGGCTTGAAATCCAGGTGCATGTAGCCGCACTCGTGGACGTGGCTCAAGCCCGCCGCCGCATCAATCAAAATCTGCGCCACATTTTCCGACAGCACCGGGTCCTGCCGCGCGTAAAGTTCCTTCAAATTTTCCGCCTCGACATAATCCATCAGCAGATAGCAGGTGCCTTCCGCCTTGCCGTGCTCGACGTAGCCGACGATGTAATCGCTTTCCGTCAGGTGCGACAGGATTTCGCAGCCGCGCATGAAACGCCGGCGCGCGGTGAATTTGAAGCGCAGCTCGCGTTTGAGTTTGCGCAGCGCATACGGCTTGCCGCGCTCGTCGCCGACGAGCCAGATTTCCGACATACCGCCCTGGTTGAGCAGTTCACGCAGGTAAAAGCGTCCGAACTTCCCCTGCCCGGCTGCTTCCTCGGTTGTGAATGTTTTGGCCATTTTCCTGACCAATTCCTACCACAACCCGGCACTGGCGGCGAACAAAACTTTTCCGGCTAATAATTTCAAAGACCCGTAAAAGGTTAAACATCAACAACCAAATCGCGCATACGAACGCCGAGGGCTTTCGAACGCGATGTCGTGAATGGCCAGAGTAATTTTGTCGCCGGTTTTAAGAGACACGCCGCAAGTTTAGCCACAAACCGCCCGCAAAAAAGTTTTTTCAGCGTCGCGTCAGAAATTCGGCGCGAGGAGCGGAATGACCTGGCGTCCGCGCCGGCGGTAGCATTTGAAATCCTTGTCCAGCGTTATGAGCAATGAATCTTCAATCTCTTCGCTCATCAACACGAGGCAGGCGTCCGCGAAATCCATCGGCACGTCCGCGTATTTGTCCATCAGCGCCAGAATCCGGCCGATGTTGTAACTGGTGTCAAAAGTAAGTTTCAAAACACCTTCATGTAGGAGCTGGATGACCGCTGTCTGGTCGAATCCGGCGTAGGCCAGCCGCGCGCAGGCTTCCGCCACCACTGCCTCGCAGGTTTCAAATTCCTTGAATCTGGCAAATTGCTCAACTGCCCAGTCGTGGTGTTCGTCCTTCCGATCAAAAAAAGCAATGATAGGACCGGCATCAACGATTATTTTTTTTGGCATACTGCTTCAAATATTCCTTGCTGGTCGAAAGATTGCCGGGACCGCTGAAAATTCCGCACAAATGTTTG